>JALYTR010000237.1 GCA_030854165.1 Pseudomonadota bacterium
GGTCATGGACGATCACCCCGCCGTGGCCGTCGCTGGCGGCGGTGAAGGTAGAGGCGAGGTAATTCCCCGTCAGGGCGATGTGGGCGGTGTGGATTCCGTCGGTGACGGTGAGGGTTCCGGAGGTCGCCGTGCCGCTGAAGGTCGCCTCGTCGGCGCCGGTAAAGCCGATATCGCCCAGGTCCAGCGAGGTCCCGCCGCCGGTGGAAAAGCCGGCGATGGTCCCGGTGTAGCCTTGCGACTGGGCCAGTTGCAGAACCCCGCTCGTCCCGCTGAACGTCACGTTCTGGGTGAAGGTCGAATTGAACGCGAGGGTCCCGCTGTCGATCAGCCCCTGACCTGACCCGCTCACCGCGGCTGTGACGGTCAGACCTCGGCTGTCGGTTTCCAGGGTCCCATTGTTGACGAGGGCGCCGGTCGCCAGCGTTATGGACACCGAGCCCGCGGTCGCGATTGTCCCGCCGCTCTAGTTGACGAGGGTGGCGCCGGCCGCGCCGACCGTGTTGGACTCGATGACCAGGCCGCCGCTGTTGACGACCGTTCCCTTGAGGGTCACCGCCGCGCCGTTGACGGTCATGTGGGCCGCCGACAGGGTCGAGCCGTTGAAGGTGTCCGTTCCTCCGGTGAAGGCAACCGTCCCGGCCCCCGCGATCGTGCCGGACAGGGCCTCGCTCCGTCCACTGAAGATCACCGACCCGCCTGCCCCGACACTCAGCGTGGCGCGCGTGTAGGCGAGGCGCAGGGTTCCGGTGACGTCCAGCCTGCCGTTCACGGTCAGACTCTGATCCGCCGCGACGGCGTTGACGCCGGCAAGGGTCCACCGACCGCCGGCGCCGATCACATATTTGGCGAAGCCGCCGAAGATGGAAGAGTCCGTCCCGGTCACGACGCCCGCCGCGCCCAGGCCGCTGATCGTCCCGCTCCCGCCGGCCAGGTCGAACGTCCCGCCCCCGCCGGCGATCGCGCCACTGAATTGCGCGCCGGACTCGGCGATCAGGACGTCGCTCGAAGAGGTGAACGTCACTGAGTTTATGTGACCATCGATGACGCCGGCATTGACGATCGTCACGGGGGCCGAATGGGCGGCGAAAATGCCGTAATTACCCTCGATCAGGCCGCTATTGATGATGCTTCCGCCCGCCGACAGCACGACGCCGTCGCCGGGGGGGCCGTCATAGCCGACCCCGGGACGGCCGAACCCGCCGTAGCCGCCCAGGATGCTTCCGCCGTTGTCGATGGCGCCGCCGGCCGAAAGCAGGACGCCGGCGCCTCCGGCGCCGCCCAAGCCGCCATTGTTGTTGGGAACGACGCCACTCTCGCCGCCGGCGCCGCCGGCGATCACGCCGCGGTTGACGATCTGGCTTCCCACCGCGCCGACGACGCCGTAACCACCCGCGCCACCGTTGGCGCCAAACAGGTACTCGTAGGCGCCAGAGCCGCCAACCCCGCCGACGACCCGGCCGACATTGGTCAGCGTAGCGCCTCCCGCCAAGACTGCGCCCGCTCCCCCCGCGCCGCCGCCGGCGTATTGGGGAAAATAGCCGACCCCGCCGGCCCCGCCAGCAATCGTTCCACGGTTGACGATGCCGCCGCCGGCCGCCAACTGAACGCCGATCCCGCCGGCGCCGCCGGCGCCCTCCGCGTTGCGCGACCGCCCGCCATATCTAAAGACAGCGCCGACGCCGCCCTGGCCGCCTTCGATCGTTCCGCTATTGATCAGGCTGGCGACGGTGAAGGCGATGACACCGACACCACCGGCGCCGCCCGTGCCGCCCAATTCGAAGGCGGAAAGGTCGTAGCCGCCCGCTCCACCCTGGCCACCGACGATGGCGCCGCCGTGGCGAACCACGCCGCCATTGGCGAGCAGAACGCCCGCGCCTCCCGTGCCCCCACCCGGGTTGTCGGCGGGACTCGGATTGCCATAGCCGCCAAACCCGCCTTGTCCGCCTGCGATTGTACCGTTGTTGACCAGGCTGGCGTTGGAACCGGAAGCAACAAACCCCGGTCCACCGTACCCGGCTTGGCCGTTGGCATGGGAGCTGCCCCCTCCCGCTTCGCCCTGGCCACCCACGATCGTTCCCCCGTTGTTGGTAAGGGCGCCCCCGGAGAGAAAATTGACCGCGCCGCCGCCCGATCCGCCAATGCCGCCGGCCCCGAAGCCGTAGCCGCCCACGCCCCCTTGGCCGCCGGTCAGAATGCCGCCGTTGATCACGCTGGCCGGATAGGAACACAAGACCGCATAGCCGCCCGAGCCGCCGTCGCCGCCGCAGGCGCGGGCGGTGGCCCCACCGGCCCCGCCGGCCCCTCCGGTGATGGCGCCGTGATTGGTAATGGCGCCGGCGCCGGTGAGGTAGACTCCATTCCCGCCGTTGCCTCCGGTGTAGGCGAAGAAGCCGCTGACCGGATTGTAGCCGCCCTGACCACCTTGGCCGGCGCCGATCGCGCCGAAGTTGAACACTTGGCCGCCGCGTTCGAGATAGATACCGGTGTTGCCCACGCCGCCTGGACGCGGGCCGGTGGCGCCCGCCCCCGCCGCGGCGAGGATCGTCCGGCATTGGCGACTTCGGCCGGGGCGGTGGCGATGACGCCGGTCCCGCCGACGTAGGCCGGAGCGGTGATGTAGAGCACCGAAAAGGCGGGCGAGAGGGAATAGCCGGCGCTGTAGGTCCCGGTGAGCACTCTGGTTGTCATGGGGGTGGTTCCTCCGCGATGGCTCGGCCGCCTCAACTCGCGAGGGCGTGGAAAAGGCCCCGACTATGGCCCTCGCGCGCCAAGGCGCAAGCGGCTATCCAAGGGCTGGTTCGGACTTTCGCGCCGACCGACAAAGACCGCCCATGACCGACTCCGGGTCCATCCACGTCCGCCAGTCTCTCCGCGAGGGCGGCGCGGTGGCCTTCGTCACCATCGACAACGCGCGCAGGCTCAACACCCTGAACGCCGCGCTGATGAGCCGGTTCGTGGAGGCGTTCGCCGCCCTCGCCCGCCAGGACGACCTGCGCGCCGTGGTTCTCACCGGATCGGGGAGCGCGCCTTCGTCGGCGGGGCGGATATCGACGAGCTGGCGGCGATCGAGGGGCCGGAGGCGGCGCGGGCCTTTATCGGCGCGGTGCATGGGTGCTGCGCGGCGGTGCGCGATATGCCCGTCCCGGTGATCGCGCGGATCGGCGGATGGGCTCTGGGGGCGGGGCTGGAGCTGGCGGCCGCCTGCGACCTGCGGGTGGCCGCCGAGGGCGCGATGTTCGGCATGCCGGAGGTGAGGCTCGGCATTCCCAGCGTGGTGGAGGCGGCCCTCTTGCCGGCCCTGGTCGGCTGGGGACGGACGCGGGAGATGCTGCTGCTGGGCGAAACGTTCGACGCGGCCACGGCCCTGCGGATCGGCCTAGTGGAGGCGGCGGTTCCAGCCGCCGATCTGGACGGCGCCATCGAGGCGCGTCTGGCCGCCCTTCTGGCCGGCGCGCCGCGGGCCATCCGCCTGCAGAAGGCCCTGATCCGCGCCTGGGAGGACCTGCCGCTGGAGGGCGCCATCGCGGCCGGGATCGAGGCCTTCGCCGCCGCCTATGAGACCGGCGAGCCGCGCGCCGTCATGGCGGCGTGGCGGGCGGCGCGGGGGCGGTGAGCGGCCTTTAGGAAACCGGTATTTGCCTTTGGCGAGCGCACGGCTAGACATTCATGTTCGCGTGGACGGAATCGCGGTCACTGGCGGAGGGAGGCGTCCATGAGCGCATCGAGACATTGTCGATAAGAGTTCCGCAATCCATCGCCGCGGCGCTCACGCTTGTGATCCATATCGTTGTGGCGGTCGGATTGTTCGCGGTGATCACTGCCGCAGCGGTTGCTCTGAATTTGGTCACAAAAATGTGCGAACGAGGCGATCTGGCTCCGACTTGGGCCATTCAAGGGATGCGCGGATTGGAAATCCTCCTGTGGGCTGGAGATGTTTTGTGTTTCGTATTGCTGGTGTTGGTGGAAATTCGAAAATTTTGCATTACAGTTTGGAACGGACGAGGAGCCTGAGGAATGTCTGACACCTTGCGCAAAGCGCCATCGACCGAAGCACGGGTCACCATTGACGGTGATTTCCTGCGCGAACAGGCGCGGGATGCGGTTCATCAGTTTTTTCGACCGATTACGGCGCCATTCCAGAACGAACAGACGCCCGGCAAAAAGCCCCTGGCCCAGAAGGACACAAAGGCGGCGGGTTGAGTCGCCAGAAGCCAGTTCCCCGTCTCGGATCGGGTGACCCGGCGCTCTTCGCGCGATATGCGATTGTCCCTGGCGGCCCCGTAGCCGTGCCTCCCGCCCAGGCCGCTCAGAGCGCGGATTCGCGTTGTCCCGAGGGGCGAGGCGCTTTCTCCCGGCCACGATCCATCGCCGCATAGGCGCCGGCGAGGTTTTCGCAGGCGGCGCGCAGGACGGCGCCCTGGGCGTCGGGGAGGCGCTCGGCGCTCTCGCGGGCGACGACGGCGCGCCAGTCGGCCGTGCGGCCGAGCACGACAT
>JALYTR010000238.1 GCA_030854165.1 Pseudomonadota bacterium
GCCTTCCGCTGGGCCGGTTACGCGGTCTTTCAGCTGCAGCTCACCCGGACCATCGACGCCGCGCCGGTCACCCGGGCCTATGTGGAAGGCTGACGGATGCCATGCACTTTCCCCGCTTTTCAGCGACTACTTCTTCATCCACGGCTTGGATGCGCCGGCCGCGATGCCAGCCACCTTTCCGCGCCGCGAGTCGGCGGCCGCCGGCGCCCCCGACCTCGCCTTGAGAGCCGGGATCTTCATGCGCAGGGCGCGCTGTATCGGGGTCTCCGCGGCAGGGTCTTTCGGGCGATCACTCATAGGGGGGACTTAGCACAGACCCCGAAAGTCCCGGATGTCTGGTCTCATGGGGACTTCCCACTGTGTCGCCGCCTAGCGCTTGCGGAACCGTGTGGCTTCGGCCTCCAGCTTAGACACCCAGGCCTCAGGCGCGACGCTCTCCGGCCGGAAGGGCAGTGTTCCGGCCACGCCGCGCACGGCTAGCCACAGAGGGCCGCTGAAATGGCCAAGCACGCGCAGCGGTCGGCGCTTGTCATCGGTTACGTCCCATCCCTCGGCCTCGAACGCCGCGACTTGAACGGCCGGGGCCTTGCACTCGATGTCGTCCCACCCCTGCGGCCGTGTCACCGCCTCGGCCTCGTCCGCCGTCAGCCCGAACAGCGCCTTCGCGCACGCGCCAATCGCGGAAAACTCCGCCCGCGCTTCCGGCTCGGCGAATTCCCGCTTCAGGATCGCCCGGTACTCCAGGTCGTTCACACCTGGCAGGTCGATCAGGCGCTGCAGCGTGTCAGGCTTTTTGGGCATGGCCCTGGCCTACCGCGTATAGGCCGCTCTGGCGAGGATCGCGGAGGCGCCGCCCGGTTCCGATGCGAACGCCGTATTCCTGAAGGGGCGCCAATGTCCGCTCCTGGCGGGAAGCCGCTCCCTTGACTTTGAGCGTCAAAATCTCAGGAGCCGCCGACCGCGCGGCAAACGTGCGAGAAACGTCCTGACAAAATCATTTTGACAATGCCTCGCTGGACGGAACCAACAGCCGCGCGCGCTCAGGTAACCAGCACGACACCGCCTGCGATCGCTCCGAAATGAAGGGCCGCCCCTGCGCAGACGAAGCTGTGCCAGATTGCGCGCCGAAACGGCAGGCGGGGGTTTAGGAATGCCAGCGATCCCGCAGTGTATGTGAGGCCGCCCGCCACGAGCAGGCCCAGCGTGCCGATGGAAAGGCTTCGGCTGAAGGGGTGCAAGGCGAGCACCGCCACCCAACCGAACAAAACATAAAGAGCTGTCCAAAACCGCTCCGAAATTCTTGGGAAAGCCAGTTTTCCGACGATGCCGGCCAAAGCGATGCCCCAGACGAGAGCGGTCATGCCGACAGCCCACGGGCCAACCAGTCGCTGTGTTGTAAACGGCGTGTAAGAACCGGCGATCATCAGGAAGATGCCCGCCTCGTCCAAACGGCGCAGGAAAGGCCGGGAAGTGGACACGCGACCCAGATTGTAGATCGCGGAGAACACCAACATGCAGATCAACGCCACGCCGTAGACGCCGGCCGCGAAAACCAGGCTTGCTCTGTGCGTGGACAGGGCCCGTTCGATCAACCAAGCCGCACCAAAGCCGGCCAGCGCGATGGCGAAGACATGGAGCCAGTGATCCGCGGTTCGCTCCAGGGCGTTCGGATAGTGATCGACGAGATATTCATCCGGAATGTCGCGCGCCATGCCGGGTTAAGGCGAAAGATGCCCTGTGGTTCCCAACGCCCACTGGCTCTCGGATTGAGCGCTTTGTCGTCTTCAGCTGGGAGGGCCTCGTGCTCCTCGGGGGCCGGGGCGGCCGCCCCATCGCCCGAAGGAGCCGCATTCCCCGGCTGGTCGCAGCGAGGGCGGAACCGCCCACCACCGACCCCGTTGTCCTGGCCTGATCGTGGCGGCAAGCAGGAGACTACAATGTCGGGCTTGTGTGCGAGGCTCATGGGGATGGCGGCTGCAGCGCTGGGGCTGTGCTCCGCGCCGTTGGCCGATGCGCAGGAACTCTGGAACGGGGCCAATCTGGGAATGACGCCCGATGAGCTCCAAACCGTGTTCCCGAAGGCCTCCGAGGGACAACAGACCCTGCGGGGCGCGGCCACGATGCTGCGCGTTCCAAACCTGCGCGCTGGGGGCCATGACGCTACCGCCTTTTTCGTTTTCACGGCCGACGGGCTTCAAGGCGTGGAACTATATCTTCACCCCGACTCGGCCGGCGCGAAGATCGAAATCCGAGACATCGAAGCGCAATTGAGCTCGAAGTACGGCAAACCGCTCGGCTGCGATCTGGGCGATGGAAAATGCGACTGGCGCAGCGGGCCCACAAACATCACGTTGATCGACGCCCGGACGACAGGTGGCGAGGGAATCGAAGTTCTCTACAGGCCCTTGACCGCGCCTTCTGACAGCGCGCCCACGGCGGCGGCAGTTTCCCTGGTCCGCGCGTTCTATGGCGCCCTCACGAAAGGCGATGGCGACAAGGCCTCCCGTCTCGTCGTTCCCGAAAAGCGCGCTCAAGGGCCACTCTCGGCGGAGGCGCTGACCAATTTTTATTCGGCCTTGCCCGGCCCAATCCACCTGACGGCCGCCTATCAGACCACCAATCACGCGGTCGCCGTCCGTTATCAATTCGTCGCCTCGGGCGGCCACCTCTGTGATGGGGCCGCCGACGTGACCACCACACGGATCGGGGACCAATTCCTGATCGAGAGCATCCGCTCTCACAGCGGCTGTTGAGGGTTGGGGCACCCCCCGCCAGCTTGGGCAGTGACCGCTTTTGACTTACCCGTTAGGCCGAGGTCGGAGCAGCCGGCGAGACAATAAACACTGCCCGGCAGCCGGCGCGGACACGAATTGCGCGGCGGTCCTAGAACCAGGTTATGCCCGGAATGCAGCGACCCCCGAGCACCCGGCCGACTTTCACGTCGCCATGGGTGGCGGCTCTACCGTTGGAGGAACGGTTCAGGACCCGATCATTCCGTCAATCTCGGCAGGCTCACCCTTCGCCGGTAATGCCTTTTTCTCTAGTTCATCCAAGGCTTTGGTCAGTTCTTCGTCGCGGCGAGCGAATTCCTCTTTGGAAATTGCCGTGTCGGGGTTGACCGGTAGAGGTTTTTCGTCGGGCATGGCGGTCTACGCTCGCGGCTTCACATAGACGATCTTGGGTCCGCGCCCCGCGATCAGGAGGCCCGCCAATAGCCCCATGGCGGCCGCCACGGTCACTGCCACAAAGGGCCGGTTTTCGATCGTTCGCGCGATGTCGTGCGATCCAGCAGCCTCCTGAACATGGCCGGCGCCTTCGCGAAAGCCGCCGCGGACTTGCATCTCTTCGTCACCGAACACGCCGCCGACAACCCTCTCGAACTTCCCCGTCACGACCTTCGCCGCGCCTTCTGCTCGGTTCTCGTTCATAAACTCTCTCCTGGACACCCGTCGAACGCGGGGGCCGCCCCCCTGTCCCCTGCGAAGCCCAAAGCCGGCGAACCGGGCGGCTGGGAACCGGTCCGCCCGCGCGGAGTTGGTCCCCACACACATTCTCAGGAGCGTTCATGACCGATGAAATTGAGATCCAAGCTAAATTCTGGGACGCCATAAAATCGGACCGGACCGTCATGGTAGGCTTGGCCGGCGTGGACGACGGCATGGCGCAGCCGATGACCGCCCAGCTTGACGAAGAGGCGAACGGCGATCGTCGCGGCCCGATCTACTTCTTCACCGCCAAGGACACGGACCTGGCTCATGCAATGGGCGAGCGTCACCGCGCCACTATCAGTTTCGCCGCCAAGGATCATAAGCTGTTCGCCGCCGTGGAAGGCGACCTTGTAGCCGACCATGACCGCACGACTATCGATCGGCTGTGGAATCCCTTCGTTGCCGCCTGGTTCGAGCATGGTAAGGACGATCCCAAATTGCGCTTGCTTCGCTTCGAACCGCGTGACGCCCAGATCTGGCTCAACGAGAACACCCTGCTTGCCGGGGTAAAGATGCTCATGGGCCGTGACCCCAAGCAGGACTATCGCGACAAGACTGCCCAGGTCAGGCTCAGCTAGTCACTCGCCGCGTTGGCTCGGGTTTAAGTTTTCGGGACGTGCGGCCGGATGGTGCTGGGAAAGCCTCTGCGGGCGCCGGCCAAAAAAAGGCTGCCGTCGGCCGGGAACCTTCCGGTGCATTGTCAATTTTGATGCGCGTGGAGGTAGGACGGGTGCGCAACCAAACATCGCTCATTCTTCTCGTCGCTGTGCTGGGCTCGGGGATGGCCGCTGGAGCCCACGCGACGGACGTCTGCCAATCACCCCACGCCCTAGCGGGGGCCACCGTTCACGGCCCGGTTCTGGAAGTCCCAGATAAGGGCAGCGTCTGTCTCGCCCTCGACCAAACGGCGTCCACCTGGGTCAAGGTTCGGCTTCGCCATCCCGCCATTCCGCGCTCAGTCCTCATGGCCGCCGCCTTCGGAAAGAACGCCACCTGTGTTG
>JALYTR010000239.1 GCA_030854165.1 Pseudomonadota bacterium
ACGGCTCCCTTCGATTGAAGTTCAAAACGACCTCAATCTGGCACATCGATGCCGCTCGGGGGCCGTCCACCCCAACACGAACCCCACGAACGGGCGCGATTTCGCAAAGGGGATCGCCCGCGCTTCGCGCAAAATCCGTTGCTTTGTTCGTGCCGTTCGTGAAGTCCGTGGTTGAAACAGGGCGTTCGCCCGATCGCCGCTCACGGCGGCTGGCTCCTTGTTGACGGCGGGCGGCTTGGCGAGTATCACCCGCGCTCTTTTCGAGGCCACGCCGAAGACCGGCCCCGATGCACCGGACGTCCTTTCCAGCGGGCGCCCTGACGCGCCGAAATCGCGATGAGCGTTTCGGCGCTCTTTGGTGTTTATCGGACGGTCGCGACTACCGCCGCGCCTCGAAAGCCGAGATGACACCCCTCGGGGCGTCCCGCGATCGGCGGGCGTCCCAACTGACCGACGAACGAAAGATCGAATGCCGACAGTCAACCAACTGATCCGCAAGCCGCGGGCCAACAAGATCGCGCGCAACAAGGTCCCGGCCCTCAAGGGCTCGCCGCAACGTCGGGGCGTGTGTACGCGCGTCTATACGGTGACCCCGAAGAAGCCGAACTCGGCGCTTCGCAAGGTGGCCAAGGTGCGCCTGACCTCGGGGATCGAGGCGGTGTGCTACATCCCAGGCGAAGGCCACAACCTGCAGGAACACTCGGTGGTCCTTATCCGCGGCGGCCGGGTGAAGGACCTTCCCGGCGTGCGCTATCACATCCTGCGCGGCGTACTGGACACCCAGGGGGTGAAGGATCGCCGGCAGCGCCGCTCGCTCTACGGCGCCAAGCGTCCCAAATGACGATGAGCGATGCGAACGTCATCTCGGCGAGAGCCGGGATCCAGAATCAGGAATCTTAAGAAATGTCCCGCCGCCGCCGCGCCGAGAAGCGCGATGTTCTTCCAGACCCGAAATTCGGGGATCTCGTGCTCACTAAATTCATGAATTACGTCATGTACGAGGGCAAGAAGGCCGTCGCCGAGAACATCATCTACGGCGCTTTCGATCTCATCGAAACCAAGCGCCGCGATCAGGGACCGCTGGAAACCTTTCACTCGGCCCTCGAGAACGTCTCGCCGTCGGTGGAGGTCCGCTCCCGCCGGGTGGGCGGCGCCACTTATCAAGTGCCGGTGGAAGTGCGTCCCGACCGCCGCCGCGCCCTGGCCATCCGCTGGCTGGTCACCGCGGCGCGCAAGCGCGGCGAGAACACCATGACCGAAAAGCTGGCGGGCGAATTGCTGGACGCATCCAACAACCGCGGCTCGGCGGTGAAGAAGCGCGAAGACACCCACAAGATGGCCGAGGCCAACCGCGCCTTCTCGCATTACCGCTGGTAGACGCCCATATAGGCCTCGCCTCCCAGCACGCCCTTCTCGACGCGAGCGGTTTGAGATAGACCGCGCGCGCTTCCTCGTTGGCCCGCCAACGCAAGCTTTTTCGTAAGACTGCCACCATGCCCCGCACCACCGATATCAAGGACTACCGAAATTTCGGCATCATGGCGCACATCGACGCCGGCAAGACCACGACCACCGAACGTATTCTCTACTACACCGGCAAGAGCCATAAGATCGGCGAGGTCCACGATGGCGCGGCCACCATGGATTGGATGGAGCAGGAGCAGGAGCGAGGGATCACCATCACCTCGGCCGCCACCACCGCCATGTGGAACGGCAAGCGGCTCAACATCATCGACACCCCCGGTCACGTGGATTTCACCATCGAGGTGGAGCGGTCGCTGAGGGTGCTGGACGGCTGCGTCGCCGTTCTGGATGGCAATCAGGGCGTCGAGCCCCAGACCGAAACCGTCTGGCGCCAGGCCGACCGCTACGACGTGCCGCGCATCGTCTTTGTCAACAAGATGGATAAGATCGGGGCCGACTTCGAAAAGTGTGTTGAATCCATTCGTGAACGCCTCGGCGTCAAGGCGGTGCCGATTCAACTGCCGATCGGTTCGGAGACAAGTTTCAAGGGCCTCATCGACTTGGTCCGCATGAAGGCGGTGGTCTGGGAAAGCGAGGGCCTGGGCGCCAACTATCACGACGAAGACATTCCGGGCGATCTGAAGGCCTCCGCCGACGAGGCTCGGCACTTCATGGTCGAGAACTCCGTCGAACTCGACGACGAGGCGATGGAGTCCTATCTGAACGGCGAGGAGCCTTCGGCGGAGGTGCTGAACAAGTGTCTGCGCAAGGCGGTGCTCACCGGCGCCTTCTATCCCGTATTGTGCGGTTCTGCGTTCAAGAACAAGGGCGTGCAGCCTCTCCTTGACGCGGTGGTCGAATATTTGCCGTCTCCCGTGGACATTCCGCCCACCCCAGGCCTCGACTACAAAACCGGGGAGCCCGTGGTGCGACGCGCCGCCGACGACGAACCTCTCTCGGTCCTGGCCTTCAAGATCATGGACGACCCGTTCGTGGGCTCGCTCACCTTCTGTCGCATCTATTCGGGCAAGCTCGAAAGCGGCATGGGCCTCTTGAATTCCTCGCGCGAAAAGAAGGAGCGTGTGGGCCGGATGCTGCTCATGCACTCAAACAACCGCGAGGACATCAAGGAAGCCTACGCCGGAGACATCGTCGCCCTGGCCGGCCTCAAGGACACCCGCACCGGCGACACCCTGTGCGATCCCTCCCGCTCGCCGATCCTGCTCGACAAGATGGACTTTCCCGATCCGGTCATCGAGATCGCCATCGAGCCCAAGTCCAAGGCCGACCAGGAGAAACTCGGAGTCGCGCTTCAGAAGCTGGCCGCCGAAGATCCGACTTTCCGCGTTTCGACCGACCAGGAGTCCGGCCAGACCATACTGAGGGGCATGGGCGAACTGCATCTGGACATCAAGGTCGATATCCTCAAGCGCACCTACAAGGTCGAGGCCAACATCGGCCAGCCGCAGGTCGCCTATCGCGAGACCCTGGGTCGGCGCACCGAGATCGACTATACCCACAAGAAGCAGACGGGCGGATCGGGCCAGTTCGCGCGCATCAAGATCACCTTCGAGCCCAATGACATGGGCGCGGGTTACCAGTTCGAATCCAAAGTGGTCGGCGGCGACGTGCCGCGCGAATTCGTTCCCGGCGTCGAAAAGGGCCTCGCCTCGGCCAAGGAAAACGGCCTACTGGCCGGCTTTCCGGTAATTGACTTCAAGGCCACCCTGACCGGCGGCGACTATCACGACGTCGATTCCAGCGTTCTGGCCTTCGAAATCGCGGCGCGCGCCGCTTTCCGCGAGCTTCGCGACAAGGCGGCGCCCAAACTGCTGGAGCCGATCATGAAGGTGGAAGTGACGACGCCGGAGGACTATGTGGGCGATGTGATCGGCGATCTGAACTCGCGGCGGGGCATGATCCAGGGAACCGACCAGCGCGGCAACGCCCAGGTTATCATCGCCATGGTGCCGCTCGCCAACATGTTCGGCTATGTGAACACGCTTAGGTCCATGAGCCAGGGCCGCGCCAACTTCCACATGGACTACGATCACTACGAAGCGGTGCCGCAAGCCGTGGCCGACGAAGTGGTCAAGAAGTACGCTTGAGAGACGACCTGAACCCTAACCCCGTTGAAAAAGCCCATTGAGGGCCGGAGCTGTAAGAAATGGCCAAGGCAAAGTTTGAACGCAACAAACCGCACTGCAACATCGGCACCATCGGTCACGTTGACCATGGCAAGACGACGTTGACGGCGGCGATCACCACGGTGCTGGCCAAATCGGGCGGCGCCACGGTCATGAAGTACGCCGATATCGACGCGGCGCCGGAAGAAAAGGCGCGGGGCATCACCATCAACACCGCGCACGTGGAATATGAGACGAAGAACCGTCACTACGCCCACGTCGACTGCCCCGGCCACGCCGACTATGTGAAGAACATGATCACCGGCGCGGCGCAGATGGACGGCGCGATCCTGGTGGTGAGCGCCGCCGACGGCCCGATGCCGCAGACCCGCGAGCACATCCTCTTGGCCCGCCAGGTCGGCGTGCCGGCGCTGGTGGTCTATCTGAACAAGGTCGACCAGGTCGACGACCCGGAACTGCTGGAACTGGTCGAGATGGAGGTGCGCGAGCTGCTCTCCTCCTACGAGTTCCCCGGCGACGACATTCCGATCGTCAAGGGCTCGGCCCTGGCGGCGGTGGAAGACCGCGACGCGCCGATGGGCGCGGACTCGATCACCGAGCTGATGACCCAGGTCGACGCCTATATCCCGCAGCCGGACCGTCCGATCGACCAGCCGTTCATGATGGCGGTGGAAGACGTCTTCTCGATCTCGGGTCGCGGCACGGTGGTGACCGGCAGAATCGAGCGCGGCGTGATCAAGGTTGGCGAAGAGATAGAGATCGTGGGCATCACGCCGACGCAAAAGACCGTCTGCACCGGTGTCGAGATGTTCCGCAAGCTGCTGGACCAGGGCCAGGCGGGCGACAACGTCGGCATCCTGCTCAGAGG
>JALYTR010000009.1 GCA_030854165.1 Pseudomonadota bacterium
CTGCAGTCTTCCCCACCGATCGCGATCCTGCCCTCTGCTGCCTGCGCGGCCCGAAACACCAGCGTCGGGGAACGCAGATGAGCACGTCGGCATTAGGTGGTGTCGCCTTGACCGACGCCGCGATCGTCTTGATCTGATCGAGTTGCGGTGTCAGTCCGTGCATCTTCCAGTTTCCGGCGATTAATGGCCGCATGCCTACCTCCTGCTGTTGGGCGCGCCTGAAAGAGTGCCGCTTCGCCGCGCTTTAGGGCAGGATCGGAAAATATCCATGACCAGGGAGCCCCGCCAGCTCCTCAAGCCGCCGTCCGCTCGACAGCCGTTTTAGTGTGCTGCGCGATCATCACCTCCTCGTCCGTCGCGATGACGCGCACCTCGGCGCGGCTGCCGGATTGGCTGATGAGGGCGGCGTTGGCTGCATTGGCGGTCGGGTCGAGGGCGACCCCCAGCCAGGCGAGTCGTGCACAGACGGCGGCGCGGATGGCTGGCGCGTGCTCGCCGATGCCGGCGGTGAAGACGATCCCGTCCAATCCGCCCAGCGCACAAGCCATCGCGGCTGTCTCCGCGGCGATGCGGTAGGTGAACAGCTCGATGGCCTCGCCCGCGTGTGGGTCGTCGCTTTCCAGCAACCGGCGGATATCGTCGCTGACGTCCGAGACACCCAGCAACCCGGAGCGGCGGTAGAGCATGTCCTCGATGTCGGCGAAGCTGTGCCCCGCCCGCCCGAGATGGAGAATGATGCCCGGATCCAGGCTGCCGCACCGGGTCGCCATCAGCAGGCCGTCGAGCGCGCTGAAGCCCATGGTCGTCGCGATGCTGCGCCCTTGCCGCAGCGCGCACAGGCTGGCGCCAGAGCCAAGATGGGCGACGACCACCCGCCCCCGCGCCAGGGCAGGCGCCTGTTCCGCCAACCGGCCCGCAACGTACTCGTAGGACAAGCCGTGAAAGCCGTAGCGGCGGATCCCATCGGCCTCCAGCGCCCGCGGCAGGCCGGTCCGGCGCGCGACTGGGGGGAGGGTGCTGTGAAACGCTGTGTCGAAACAGACGACCTGGGGGAGCGAGGGGCGCGCCGTCGCCAAGGCGACGATCGGCGCCAGGTTATGCGGCATGTGCAGCGGATCGAGTGTGGTCAACGCCATCAGCTCCCGCATAAGGGCCGTGGTCACCCTGGCGGGGGTGATATGGTCGGCGCCTCCATGCACGATGCGGTGGCCGACCGCCCTTAGGCCGCCGTTGCCGAGATGGCTGTCCGCAAACGTCAGCAAGGCGTGGAGCCCGGCCGCGAACGGGTCGGGAAGGTCCGGGCCCCAATGCTGGTCGGCCAGCACGGCCCCTGCGGCGTCGTTGACCACAAGACGGGGCGCTACATCCAGACCTTGGATCTCGCCTCGAGCCGTGGCCAGCATCTCGCCGCCAGCCGGCGGATCCACATCGAACAGCGCGAACTTGAGACTGGATGATCCGGAATTAAGCACAAGGATCGAGCCGGGCATTCTCCCTACGCCACCCGTTTCATTTCGGAGCTTGAATGCTGTGCGTGGCTGGCGCTGGCCTTCCAGACGTGTTGTGCTCCGGAGCGGATTTGATGCCCCAGGTGATCGCGAGGTAGATCAGGAAGGCAAGGATCATCCATAGTCCACGCGACGCGAACAGCGGCTGGTACGGCGACCCCGCGGCCGGAGCGATGCGCGGTGCGTGGGTCGGGAGCAGGTCGATCAATCGCGAGGCCGTCGAGCGCGCGTCGTCGAGTACCGATTGGCTCAAAGGCATCCGGGCGATGCTCGCGATCAGCCCATCGATGGCCGCGTCTTTCGGACCCTGAGCCCAAAGAGCGGCTTGCGCCCACGGATCCTTTCCGAGCCTCGCCAGCACCGAGAGGATCGTCAGCCGAGACCCGTTGGACTCAATCCCGATATCGGCACGCAGGAATGGATTGAGAGGTGAATTCGACGGGGAGACCAGGTCAACCAAGCTCTTCTCCCTGAATATTTCTTGCCGCGGGCTTCTCGGCCGCCTTCACGCCATCAACATGTGCAATTTATCCGTCCGATCAAAGCCCCGGAAAATACTCAGGCCGCACGGCGGGGTGGCCGAACATCGCTGCGGAAATCTACTCGACCAGTAACGCGGCCTTATCGGCGGGCGCCAAATCGACGGCCGGCGGCGCCGGCGAGGACGTCTTCGCGAAACCGATCCGAAGCGGCGACTCCATGCAGGCTCGATGCCGGGTCTGACCGACGGTGACATTCATCGGATCGCCGGACCTCAACGTCGTTTCGACCGTATGACCAACGCAGTCGATGTTGATCGACAGACGGCGACCGCGCCACTGGACGCTGAAGGCGACGCTCCGCCAAGCCTCCGGAAGTTTCGGGTCGAGCCGGATGCCGTCATCTTCCATCGTCAGACCGGCGAAGCCGAACACAGTCATCATCCACACCCCGCCCAGGGCCGCGATGTGTACGCCACCATCGATTGCGGCATGCGTATCGGCCAGGTCAATCGATGAGGTGTGCCGGAAGAAGCGTAGGGCCATCTCCGACCGGCCCAACCGGGCGGCCGCCAGTCCATGCATCGCTCCGCTGAGCGAGCTTCCATGACTGCAGCGTCGTTCGTAGTAGGTGAAGTTCGCGGCGGCTGTCTCGCTCGGGAACTCATCGGGCAGTAGCGCCAACAGCGCCACGACGTCGGCCTGCTTGACGATCTGGGCGGTCTTAATCCGCTGCGCCCCCAGCACCACGTCCATGGGCACGGATCGGCCGGCGTACGCTTCCAGATCGATCATCTCGAGTTCGAAGAAGCCGCTGAACTGCTCGAACAATCCAGATTTCCGATCAAACCCGGTCACGATCGTATCCGCGACCTCCGTCCATTGGCGAAGTTCAGCATCGTCCAGGCCGATCCGGCTGGACAGGCTCGCCCAGCTGTCCGGCCATTGCCGCCGCAGCCAATCCACCACCTCAAGAGCGCGCTTGATGTTCCAGCGCGCCATGACATTGGTGTAGGCGTTGTCGTCGATCGTCTCGTGATACTCGTCGGGGCCGATCACCCCGCGTATGTGGTGCCGGCCGTCGGCTTCGAGCCCCGCCCGACTCGACCAGAACCGCGCCGTCTCCAGCAGAATTTCGGCGCCGGCATCCCGCAAAAACGCATCGTCGCCAGTGACGCGCCAATAGTGCCACACCGCATAGGCGACGTCGGCGCTGATATGCTGTTCCTGCTTGCCGCACAGGATATTGATGACCCGGCGGTCCGGTCCGATGGCGTGCTCCGGAGTGCTCTCTTCTCCGTTATCGGCGGACTCCCAGGCGTAGAGAGCGCCGCGCCAACCCATGGCTTTTGCCTTGGCGCGCGCGCCGTTGAGCGCGCGAAACCGGTATGTCAGCATTGCCCGGGCCGCCTCGGGCCAGGTCCAAGCGTAGAACGGGAGCAGGAAGATTTCGGTGTCCCAAAAGACATGGCCGCGATAGTCGGCGCCGGTCAGCGCGCGGGCCGCGATCGACACGTGATCGTCCGCGGGATTGGCGGCGCCATTCAGGTGATAGAGAGCGAACCGCAAGGCCTGTTGCGCCGCCGGATCGCCATCGACCGCGACGTCACTCTCGTGCCAGCGAGCCGCCCAGGCGGCTTCGTGAGCCGCGAGGACACCATTCCACCCAAGCCCGCGCGCGGCGCCGAGCGTGCTTTTGGCCCGTTTGCCAGGATCCCCTGCGGGGTTGTCTTCCCGGGTCACCGCGACCATTCGCTCGAAGCAAACGCTTTGTCCTGGCCTGGTGACCCACTTCCAAGACCACCTGAAGGGACCCACGATCGTTGGGGCGAGGACCGCGCCATCGATCCGGAGCGACGTGGCGGCGGCGATCGAGAGTCGCTTGCCGGACGAGCGCGTCCGCCACACGCCGAGGTCCTCGTCCAGCCGCTCGGCCGGTAGCCCGAACTCCAACCCCGCGAAGGACGCCTCAAGCGTAGCCTCGACAGCCCCCGATTCGATGTCCAGATGAATGAGTTGCAGCCCAAGCGCCCGCACGCTCAGCGACACGAGGCGCAGGACGCGCATGCGGATCTCCAGCCCAGGCGAGTTCGACAGACGGCTCTCGGTGAGCAGCGCGCCTCGCCGCAAATCGAGCTTGCGATGGTGGAACGCGACATCATCCACGATGAACGGCGACGGATCCTTGGGCATGGAGATGGAGACCCGCAGCCAGTCTGGGCCCGGCACGAGGGCCGGAATCGGCTGATCGGTTCCCGAAACATCGAACAGCCCGGCAATGTAGGTGCGTGGCGCCGCGGCGGTGTCGTCGATGCGGTGGATCGCTCGGCCGCCACGAACGCCAAGGAAGCCGTTACTGATCGCGAAACGAGACTCGCGGCTGCTTTCGCGAAGCGGATCGAACCCCGGCTGCTCGAGGCGCCACGCCGGATCGGGGGTCGCCGCCAGCGCCTGCGGCAAGGTGCGCGGCGCTGTCATGGTTGGCGTCCGCGCAGTCGTCCATCACCGAGCGCCCCCAGATCGACGTCGTCGAGGGTCGTTACCACCAGGTCGGCTCCTGCCGACCGTAGGCCCGCTTCGTCATGTAGCCGAGCTACGCCGAGCGCGGCCATGCCGCCCGCGCGCGCCGCTTGAATGCCTGCAGGCGAGTCTTCCGCCACCAGGCAGTGTTCCGGCGCCGTGTGCAGCCCCGCGGCGGCGAGCTCGAAGATCTCCGGGTCTGGCTTTCCGTGTCGCAAATCGCGCCCACAGTCGTTGGCGTCGAACGCATCGAACAAGATTTTTCCGCCAGGCAGGCGGATGGTCTTCAGCATCGCATTTGCGTTCTTCGAGGACGAGGCTACCGCTATCGGCCAGCCGAGCGCACGGATGGCCTCCACGAAGCGGAGCGCGTCGGCGAAGGCTTTGACATGGCCGCCCTCAATCAGCTCCACCAGCCGCGCCTGCTTGCGCGCGGCGTAGATCGGAGCCTCCAGCTCCGCGTTCGTCACCCCCAAGGCTTCGAGGGCGGCGCGTGCGCCGGCGAGGCGAGGCTTGCCGGCGACCGCGGCCTGGTACATCGCCGTCGTGAACCCGGCCGGATCGGCGAAGCCCGTCAGCGTCTCCCGCCAGGCCTGCTCGTGCGGCGACGCCAGGAGGACCCCGTCTACGTCGAAGATCGCCGCCACCAGGCGTCCCGCGCTCATGATGGGCCACGCTTGCCGGCGAGCGAATGGCGAGCGGTCACGACTCTGACCCTTCGGGGACCCTCGAGATCCAGTCTTTTGCCACTGGCAGATTAGCTAATGTGAAGAGCCGGACCTGCCCATGGAAGAACGGCTTGAACATGCTGATGATGGCATTTATCCAGCCATGATCGTTCACAACGGCGATCTGGCTGAAGTCGTGCCAGTGCTTCAGCCCGAATGCGGTGTCGTCCGCGAGCGCCTCGAGCTCGAACCCCGTGAAATCCTTGCCGATCACGCAGAGCATCTTGATCGGGCCCTTGCCCATCATGGCTTCGGCGTTTGGAATGAGGACGTCGCGATAGTCTTCGTGCGTCACCTTGCCGACGGCCTCGATCGCGATCACCGCCGGGGGCAAGCCTTCAATGAATTTGAACATCGTTCTCTCCGCTATGGGCAGGCGAGCGGCCGGGTGTGTCGCGCGGTCGTCCGCCGTGAATTTCCTTTGGCCCTGGCCAACCCCGCGGCCGGCCGCGAGATTGCGTCAGGCTCCGGCCGGAACCGACGCCCCGGCGGTCATGCCGCTGCTGCGCTCCGGGTTGCCCGTGGCTCCCGGTCCTCGATCGACGATCCATCGGAGCGCTTGGTCGGCGTCGCTCTTGTCGAACACCCTGATCTCCGGGTGGAGGAAGACTTTGACCGCGCCGACCAGCCAATGCTGCCAGTCGTACCGCGCGATGACGGCGATGCGTTCCACGTTCTGCTGATGGTCCTTCACGAAGCCGGCGTGCTGTTCCATGGCGGCGATGTTGTCCCAACCTTCCAGCTGGGTCGCATCGATGAGCAACCGCATCTTGCCATCGTGTGCGAGGATGGATTCAACTTTCGGAGCCAGCTCCGCGAAGTCGTCGGCGCTCAGTTTTTCCGGCGCGACGATTTTCAGCACCCCGGGGGCGATGACTTCCAGTTTTATCATTGGGCGCTCCAAGTTGATCGAGGGATTGGGACCGGCTTTGCGGCTCGCGACGTGGGTCGGGCGGCGCTCCCCCTGTGTCGCGCCGACCAGCCGTCGGCGAACGGAACGCGCTACTGCGGGTGGACACGCTCTTCGACCAGCAGCGCCCGCTCCGACATCATGCGGGACTACCTCGTCCAGCCGTGCAAAGGCTGGAAGATCGTTAAGGACGTCACGGGGGTCGTTTGGCTCCTTTGGAGCCCCTCGCGCCGCCGTCAGAGCCGAACGACTACAACGGCGTCAGCTCATGGTTAACGCCCACTCGTCGCATCGGTTCCAGGTTCAGCGCGCGGCAATTCGCCTCGCGTTTCGGGGCTCCTGGTCTTTGCTGCCTACGGCCAGGACGACCAAGGTCCACGCCCTTACCGACACCATCGGCAGACCCCTTGCTCTCGCGCTGACAGCTGGAAATGTCTCCGACATAACCGCCGCCCCCGCCCTCCTCGACCGCGCCGCGAACGCGCGCCACGTTCTGGGCGACAAGGGCTACGACGCTGATTCCCTGAGGCTGGCTCTGCGCCGAGCCGGGACCGTTCCCGTCATCCCAGGCCGCATCAATCGAAAGCGCCGGATCGTCTATGACAAGAGCCGTGCTCGCAAGCGCCACGTCATCGAGAACGCCTTCTGCCGGATCAAGGACTTCCGCCGCGTCGCAACCCGTTACGACAAGCTCGCAGCCAACTTCCTCTCCGCCGTCGCCCTCGCCTGCCTCCTCGGCTACCGACTATAAATGAGTCTGGAGTCTAGGCTCGCGCAACCTATCCCGTTCGGATCGACTTTACCCTAGGCCGGTGCCCGGCCTTGAGAGCAACCCCATGAGTCAGTTAGATAGATTCCGCGTCGCCGTGAACGGCGGCGTGATCGGCAAGCGGGCGGCCGCAGCCGTCCAGGATGACGAGTTCTTATACGGCCACATGATCGATAGTCGGGCCATCGTCACCTCAGAGGCTATCGACGCCATCCGGGCCCTCAGCGATCGAGTCGCTGACCCGGCGGCGTCAATCGCCAAGACCAGCCTCGGAATTGGCGCGCTTACGGCGGGCATGCGGTGGGGGGCATGAAAGCCGCCATCTTTGCCGAGCCCGGCCGTATCGTGCTTGGCGACAAGCCGATGCCCGAAATCGGTCCGCTCGACGCGCTCATGCGCATCACCACCACGACCATCTGCGGCACCGATATTCATATCCTCAAGGGCGAATACCCCGTCGAGCGCGGCTTGATCATCGGGCACGAGCCGGTCGGCGTGATCGAGAAGCTGGGCTCGGCGGTGACCGGCTTTCAGGAAGGCCAGCACGTGATCGCCGGCGCCATCACCCCCAGCGGCTACAGCGAAGCCTGCCTTTGCGGCGCCTGGAGCCAGGACGGCGCGGGCACGAAACACGGCTGGAAAGCCGCCGGCGGCTGGAAGTTCGGCAACACCATCGATGGCTGCCAGGCCGAATACGTGCGCGTGCCAGATGCGATGGCCAACCTCGCGCTGGTTCCGGACGGCCTCTCTGACGAACAGGTGTTGATGTGCCCGGATATCATGTCCACCGGCTTCAGCGGTGCGGAGAGCGGGGCCATTCGGATCGGCGACACCGTCGTGGTGTTCGCGCAAGGGCCTATTGGTCTGTGTGCGACCGCCGGCGCCAAGCTTTCCGGCGCCACCACCATCATCGCCGTAGAGGCCGTACCCGCGCGGCAGGAAATGGCGCGCCGGCTCGGCGCCGATCACATCGTCGACTTCAGCAAGACTGAACCGGTGGCCGAGATCATGCGTTTGACTGACGGGCGCGGCGTGGATGTGGCGATCGAGGCGCTGGGGATTCAGGCGACGTTCGAGGGCGCGCTTCGCGTCCTGCGTCCAGGCGGGACGCTCTCCAGCCTGGGCGTCTATTCGAGCGATCTGACAATCCCAGTCGGGCCATTCGCGGCGGGGCTGGCCGACCTGAAGATCGTCACGACGCTCTGCCCAGGCGGCAAGGAGCGGATGCGCCGGCTGATGTCAGTGATCGCGGCCGGTCGGGTGGACCTGAAGCCCCTGGTGACGCACAGGTTCAAGCTGGACCAGATCGAAGAGGCCTACGAGCTGTTTGGCCACCAGCGCGATGGAGTGCTGAAGGTCGCGATCACGCCGTGAATAGGACTGGCGTCCCGGCGCGTCCAACTTCGCCCCCATGCTGGCCGTCATCGCGGTCGCGGCGAGCGCCGGAATACTCTCGCCGATCGTGACCTATTGGATCTCGAGCAAGGCCGGGCACGCCCATGGAGTGGAAACTCGGCAAGCAGAACGCCGCAACAAGCCTCGGCAGCGCCGTGGGGTCCGCCGCTGGCGGGTTCTTCTTCGACTCCCCTTTCGATGGCGCCTCGTTCGTCCTGGTGGCCGCGCTTACGAGCATTGGCCTTGGCCTGAGCCTCGGGCTGCCGCGTCTGCTCGTTCCGCGACGTCTGGGCGACGCCGCCACTATCCAGGCATTTCGCTCCCCTTTCCGCGCTGACCCCATACGCGCGGCCCAATGGAAGATCGGCCATGCAGACCAAAGAAGCTGAAAAAGCCTTGGCGGACCAGACCCGTCCACTCGCTTCGGAACAACTCTGTTTGATGAACGCCTGGTGGCGCGCGGCCAACTATCTGTCCGTCGGCCAAGTCTATCTCCTGGCAAACCCGCTCCTGCGTGAACCGCTCAAGCTCGAACATGTGAAGCCGCGTTTGCTCGGGCACTGGGGCACAACGCCGGGTCTCAACTTCATCTATGTCCATCTCAATCGGATCATCAATGAGCGAAACGCGAACATCCTTTTCATCGCCGGGCCGGGGCACGGCGCGCCGGGCGTTGTCGCCAATACATGGCTGGAGGGGACGTACAGCGAACTCTATCCGGATGTTTCAGCGGACGAGGCGGGGATGTGCCGCCTGTTCCGGCAGTTCTCCTTTCCGGGCGGCATTCCGAGCCATGCCTCCCCCCAGACGCCCGGATCGATCCATGAAGGCGGCGAACTCGGCTATTCCCTGTTTCACGCTTTTGGCGCAGCGTTCGACAATCCCAACCTCATCGTCGCCTGCGTCGTCGGGGACGGCGAGGCCGAGACCGGGCCTCTCGCGACCTCCTGGCATGGCAACAAATTCCTCAATCCGGCTACCGACGGCGCGGTGCTTCCGATCCTGCATCTGAATGGCTACAAGATCGCAAGTCCCACGATATTGGCTCGGATCAGCCCGGAAGAACTTGACGGGCTGCTTCTTGGCTTTGGTTACGCGCCGATTTACGTCGAGGGCGACGAACCCTTCGCGATGCATCAGAAGATGGCCGCGGCTCTGAACGCGGCGTTCGCAAAGATCGATGCGATTCAGCGGGCGGCGCGAGGAGGCGGAGAGCCGCAGCGCCCGCTCTGGCCGATGATCGTACTGCGCAGTCCCAAAGGCTGGACTGGTCCCAAGACGGTCGATGGCCTGAAGACCGAAGGTTCGTGGCGCTCGCACCAAGTCCCGTTCACTCTGGACGATCCCGAGCACCTGAAGCTCCTTGAAAGCTGGATGCGCGGCTACAAGCCCGAGGAATTGTTCGACGTCACCGGCCGACTGCGGCCCGAGATCGCGGCGCTGGCGCCCGCCGGCGAGCGCCGGATGAGCGCCAATCCGCACGCGAATGGCGGGGCGCTGATGCGCCCACTGCGCCTGCCGGACTTTAAATCCTACGCAGTCGCCCTCCCCCATCCCGGTGAGGCGGATGCCGAAGCGACCTCGATCATGGGGACGTTTCTGCGCGATGTGATGCGCGAGAACGCCGCCACCCGGAACTTCCGCGTTTTCGGCCCGGACGAGACGGCGTCCAATCGCCTTCAGGCCCTGTTCGAGGTGACCGACCGGGCGTGGGACGCCAAGACAATCGCCGGCGACGATCACCTCGCCCCGAACGGCCGGGTGATGGAGATCCTCAGCGAGCACACCTGCCAGGGGTGGCTGGAAGGCTATTTGCTGACCGGCCGCCACGGCCTCTTCTCCTGCTACGAGGCGTTCGTCCACATCATCGATTCGATGTTCAACCAGCATGCCAAGTGGCTGAAGACCTCGCGCGAGGTTGAGTGGCGGCGGCCGATCTCGTCGCTGAACTACCTTTTGACCTCCCATGTCTGGCGCCAGGACCACAACGGCTTCAGCCATCAGGATCCGGGCTTCGTCGATCATGTGGTAAACAAGAAGGCGGACATCGTGCGGGTCTATTTCCCACCGGACGCCAATACCTTGCTTTATGTCACCGATCACTGCCTCAGGAGTTGGGACCGCATCAATGTGATCGTCGCGGGCAAGCAGCCACAGCCGCAATGGCTCGACATGGAAGGCGCCATCAAGCACTGCACCGAGGGGATCGGAATCTGGGAATGGGCCAGCAACGACCGGGGCGGCGAGCCCGACGTCGTCATGGCCTGCTGCGGCGACACGCCGACGATAGAGACGCTCGCCGCCGTCGATCTTCTTCGAACCCACCTACCCGATCTCAGAATCCGGGTGGTCAATGTGGTCGATCTCATGACACTGCAACCCAAATCCCAGCACCCGCATGGTTTGGCGGAAGCCGATTTCGATGGCCTGTTCACCAAAAACAAACCCGTAATTTTCGCCTATCACGGCTACCCCGCGCTGATCCATCGCCTCACCTACAATCGAACCAACCACGTCAATATTCACGTGCGCGGATTCGAGGAGGAGGGTTCGACCACGACACCCTTCGATATGGTGGTCCGCAACCGGCTCGACCGTTTCCACCTCGTCGCGGCGGTGATCGACCAGTCGCCCGAACTCGGCGCCGCCGCCGTCTACGCCAAGCAGGCGATCCGAGACAAGCTCATCGAGCACAAGCGCTACATCGCCGAGCACGGCGCCGACATGCCGGAGGTACACGACTGGCGCTGGCCCAATGCCAAGTGATTCCGGGGGACGTCCGGGGCCATGTGGGCCGCTTCAGCCATGGACGACTCCGGTGTCTGGATTCGTGTGAGCCGTGACAAACGCGGTTCTCACGCTCAATGCCGGGTCGTCGAGCATCAAGTTCACACTCTTTGAGGTGGAGGGTCCAAATCGATTGAGCGTCGCTTCGAGCGGCGAGGTCGAGGCGATTGGCTCCGCGCCTCACTTTGCCGCGCGCGCGCCGGGGGGCGCCGTGCTGGCGGAACAGAGCTGGCCTAATCCGGAGCAGACCTTTCAGTCGCTCGTGGAGAGGGTGATCCGTTGGGCCGAAGCCGATCTCGGCGGCGACACGCTCATTGCCGTTGGTCATCGCGTGGTTCACGGCGGACCCGACCATAGCCGGCCCGAACGCGTGACGCCCGACCTTCTGGCCGCTCTGAACCACCTGACGCCGCTGGCGCCCTTGCACCTACCGCACAACATCGCCCCGATCCGGGCGATCGCGGCTGCCCGGCCGGAACTGCCGCAGGTCGTCTGTTTCGATACAGCCTTTCATCATACGATGCCTGCGGTCGCCACCCGATTTGCGCTGCCGCGCGAGTATGAGGCCGCCGGCATCCGGCGCTACGGCTTCCATGGTCTTTCCTATGAATACGTCGCGCGCCAGTTGCGCGCGGTCGCTCCAGATTTGGCCAAGGGACTCGTCATCGCCGCTCATCTGGGCAATGGCGCCAGCCTTTGCGCGATGCGGCAGAGCCGCAGTATCGACACCACCATGGGGTTCTCCGCGCTGGACGGCCTGGTGATGGGGACCCGCTGCGGGAACCTCGATCCCGGCGTGATCCTCTATCTCGAACAGGAACGCGGCCTGACGGCGAGGCAAGTCGAGGACGTTCTGTATCTGCGTTCTGGCTTGTTCGGCGTCTCCGGTGGGATCGCCAGCGACATGCGCCTCTTGCTCGCGAGCCCCGAGCGCCACGCGAAGGAGGCGATCGAGCTCTTCGTGTTCCGTATTGCGCGGGAAATTGGCGCACTCACCAGCTCGCTTGGCGGCCTGGATGGCCTCGTCTTCACCGGTGGCATCGGCGAGCACGCGCCCGCGATCCGCGAGAAAATCTGCGCACGGCTCGGCTGGCTAGGGGTCGCGCTGGATCCAGATACGAACGCGCGGAACGCCGCCATGGTCAGTTTGCCGCGGAGTCGCATCTGCGTCCGGGTCATACCGACCGACGAGCAGTTGATGATCGCCCGGCACACTCTGAAGACGATTGGGGACGACGTCCCTCGCGGATTGAGGCGAGCCGGTCCGCCGACCGCGCCGGGCGGTCGATTTGACCTCCGAAGCTCCAAGGAAAGCCGGCGTGCCCAATGATCACATGACGCTGGCCGCAGCCATCTTCGACGTAGATGGAGTACTCCTCGCCTCGCCCCACGAGCGCGCCTGGCGGGAAGCCCTTGCGGGCTTCGCCGACCCGGAGCGGTTCACGACGGCGATTTACCAGGCTCATGTCGCCGGCAAGCCGCGTCTCAGCGGCGCCCTCGCCGCTCTGAGAGAGTTGGGTGTGCCAGACGCCCAGGAGAAGGCTCTCGCCTACGCCGAGCGAAAACAGCGGCGGCTCGAGGCACTCATTGAGGGCGGGGCCGTCGCGACTTTCCCCGATGCGATGCGCTTCGTCGGGGCGGTAAAATCCATGGGCCTACCCATGGCCGTCGCGTCGTCGTCCAAGAACGCCAACCGGATGTTGAAAATCATCAGATTCAGCGCCGAGCAAAGCCTGCTTGACATCTTCAGCGTGAATGTTTGCGGCCGCGACCTTCGGCGTGGCAAACCAGACCCGGAAATCTTCCTTCTCGCCGCCGCGGAGCTGGGGATGACGCCTGCACGCTGCTTCGTGGCCGAGGATGCGCCCGCCGGCGTCGAGGCGGCCCGGGCGGGCGGGATGGCCGCTCTGGGCGTCGCCCGGGTGCATGATGCGACCCTGCTGCGAGCCGCCGGCGCCGACATCATTGTGCGCAGTCTTGACGAAATCGCGGTCGCTGAGCTGGCATTCGGGCGACTTGCCATCACCCGGTCGGAGTAGAAAACGCCGATGGAAAATGCCTTCGAACCGACCGCCGATCCAGCCTGGGTGATCAACGACCAGGGCTATGAGCCCCTGAACGAGCGGGGGATCGAGTCGCGTTTCGCGATCGCCAACGGTTTCCTGGGCGTGCGCGGCCTGCCGGCGATTTGTTGCGACGCGATGTCGGTGACTTGGCCGAGAACCTACGTGGCCGGGCTTTTCGATATGCCGCCCATCGGGCCGGAGATACCCGCTCTCGTGCCGGCTCCGGACTGGATGGCGGGCACTATCCTGGTCAATGGAGCGCCCCTCATGGGGAGCCCGGTCGAGATCGCATCGCATCGCCGAGCCCTGGATATGAAGCGGGGCGTGCTTCTGACCACGTGGCGCTCCCCGGAGACCGCCGACCTGGTCATCGAGATTCGCGCTTTGCGCCTTGTTTCGCTTGCCGCCCGCGGAATTGAACTCCAGCTTGTCCGCCTGGGCATCGGCGGCGCGGCCGAGATCACGCTTCAAGCGAAGCGCGCGGCGTCGGATTTTCCGGCCGAGTCAGCCCGGAACTCCGGCGATTTCGGCGTATGGCGCACCCGGCGATTTGGCTTGAGTCTTGCCCGAGCGGACGCGACCGCGCTGCGCATCGACGGCCAGGATCTCGCGCCCATCGTGCAAGGAGACGGCGAGGTTCAGTGGCGGTGGCAATCCACGCGCGGTCAGGTCGCCTGGCTGGAACAGTTCGTCGGCTTCGCCCGCGGCGACGATCCGGGCCGCGACCCAGGCCCCATCGCGCGAGACACCCTCGGCGCAGCGCGAGGGCTGGGCTGGCGACCGGTCATCCAGCAGCATGAGGCTGCCTGGGAGGCGCGATGGCGTTGCAGCGATGTCGAGGTGGAGGGCGACGAGTCGGCGCAACGGGCTCTGCGATTTGCGGCCTACCATTTGAACAGCGCCGCCAATCCGGACGACGAACGCGTCTCCGTCGGGGCCCGGGCACTTACCGGCGACGGCTACCGCGGGCACGTGTTCTGGGACACCGAGATCTTCCTGTTGCCCTTCTACACCCTGACCTGGCCGGCGGCCGCCCGCGCGATGCTCATGTACCGGTATCACGGCTTGGCGGGTGCGCGGGCTAAGGCTCAGCAGATGGGTTGGCGGGGCGCCTACTACGCGTGGGAATCGGCGCACACGGGTGAGGAGACCACGCCTGAAACTGTGACCGGAGACGACGGCGTGGTTGTCGAAGTCCTCAGCGGCAGGCTGGAGGAACATGTGAGCGCCGACGTCGCGTATGCTGTGTGGCAGTACTGGCGCGCGACCGAAGATGACGCGTTTCTGGTCGATGCGGGGGCCGAGATTCTCTTCGAGACGGCTCGGTTCTGGGCGAGCCGCGCACAGTTGGAAGCCGATGGCAAGCGCCATATCCGTGACGTTGAGGGGCCGGACGAGTATCATGAGCACGTCGATGACAATGCCTTCACCAATGGGATGGCCCGTTGGAATCTGAGGCGGGCCACCGAGGTCGCCGCGCTGTTGCGCCGACGGTGGCCCGAGCGTTGGGCCGACCTCGCCGGCGGTCTCGAGCTTGATAATCCAGAACTCGAATTGTGGGAGAAGACCGCCGCAACCTTGGCGACCGGCCTCGTAACTGAAACCGGGCTGATCGAGCAGTTTACCGGTTTCTTTGGTCTCGAGGAGATCAATCTCGTCCCCTACGCGGCCCGGACGACGCCCATGGACGTGGTTCTCGGCCGGGACCGAACGCGGCGCTCTCAGGTGATCAAACAGGCGGACGTGGTGGCGCTCCTGGCCTTGCTTCCCGAGGAGTTCGACCCCCAAAGCACGCTCGCCAACTTCCAATACTACGAGCCGCGCTGCGACCACGGCAGTTCGCTCAGCCCAGCCATGCACGCTCTAGTCGCCACCCGACTGGGAGACACCGAGTTGGCGATGCGCCATTTCCGCGAGGCCGCCTCGATCGATCTGGGAGACCCGGCCGCCCGCAGCGCGCCCGGCGTGCACATCGCGACTCAGGGCGGTCTTTGGCAGGCGGCCGTGTTCGGCTTCGCAGGGCTCTCCCTTCGAGATGACGCCCTGGCCTTTCATCCCCGGTTACCCGGGGGATGGAACAGCTTGGGATTCCGGCTCCAGTGGCGGGGCCGTCAACTCAAGATTCGGATCGAGGAAGACGGGGACCTCAGCGCGACACTGGAAGATGGGGAACCGTTGAAACTTGTTGTGGCTGGGGACGCGCGTGAACTCGTTCGCGGACCGCCGCTGCGGATCATCTGGAAAAATGCCGCAACAAGCGGCAGCCCACCCGTATCGACCTAACGGCCGCTCGCATGAGTCAGAAAAGGTGTTTGCGGATGAGGCAATCCAAGACGTGCGCAGGCTGTGGGGCGCCTGCGCGGGGCAGGCCTTCGACGTGTTGTCGCGGCCTGCGCCGGAGGAGGCAAAGAACGAGGCCCAATCAACCATTCGCGTCATCCGAACGGAGCGGCGGCCCACAACCATGACCGCCCGCCGTCGCCGGCTTACGGGCAAGATCTCGGCTGTCGTCTCCGATGTCGACGGGACCCTCGTGACCGACAAGAAAATCTTGACCGAATCCACCCGAAGCGCCGTGGGCGCACTGCGTGAGCGCGGCATTGCCTTCGCTATCATCAGTAGCCGGCCACTCCGTGGGTTGGCTGGGCTGATCAAGTCGTTGGGGATCACGGCGCCGGTCGCCGGGTTCAACGGGGGGGTCCTTGCAACACCCCAACTTTCGCTCATAGAACAACACCTTTTGCGGTCCGATCTGGCTCGCCGCACGGTGGCGATTCTTACTGCCCAAAGCGCCCAGGTCTGGGTGTTTCAGGGGCAAGACTGGCTGCTGCGCGATCCGTCTGCAAGCAACGTCGGCCGTGAGATACAAACCCTTGGCTTCAATCCAACAGTCGTGCGCGACTTTCCCCCAGGGTTCGAAAGCGCTGCGAAAATCGTCGGGGTCAGCGAGGACG
>JALYTR010000240.1 GCA_030854165.1 Pseudomonadota bacterium
GGCCGCTCGTCCGGCCGCTGCTCCATGGGCTGCTCGACCATGGCAAGGCGCGTCGAATGGCCGACGCCATCGCGCCCTTGAGCGGCCGCGACGCGCTGGCCTTCATCTCGGACATGCTGGGCGTCGCGGTCCAGGTGCGAGGTCTCGAACGGGTTCCGCGCGCCGGTCGCCTGGTCGCGGTCTGCAACCACCCCACCGGCATCGCCGACGGCGTGGCCGTGTATGACGGGCTGAAAGCCGTGCGCCCCGATCTGATATTCTACGCCAACGCCGACGCCCGCCGAGTGGCGAGGGGATTTGACGAGGTGCTGATTCCGCTCGAGTGGCGGGAGGATCGCCGCACCCGCCAGGGGGCCCGCCTCGCCTTGACCCTGACCCGCCAGGCGATGGAGGCCGAGCGTCTGCTGGTGGTGTTTCCGGCCGGCCGACTGGCGCGGCGGCGGGGCGGCGTCCTGGCCGATCCCGCCTGGGCGGCCAGCGCCTTTTCGGTGGCGCGCCGATACGAGGCTTCCATTCTGCCGATGCGCCTCGCCGGTCCCCCGTCGAGCCTGTTCCACTTTTTCGACCGCTTTTCGGGCGAACTGCGCGACGTGACCCTCTTCCACGAGCTTCTGAACAAATGCGGCAAGGCGTTCCGCCTGACGATCGGCCCCGCCGTGACGCCGGACGCCCTACCGGCCGATGCGAGCGACGCCGCGGCGGCGATGAAGGCCTATGTGGAAAACGTCCTGCCGGCCGATCCGGCGAGGGTCTTTTCGTGATCGTCCCGGCGGAAGGCGATTTTCGCCTCGACACGGAGGCGGCGACCGCCCGCCTGGGCGCCTCCCTGGCGGCGGCGCTGAGGCCCCACGAGGCGATCTGCCTGAGCGGGCCGCTGGGCGCGGGCAAGTCGGTTCTGGCGCGGGGGCTGCTCCGCGCCCTCTCTCCGGCCGAGCGCGATGTGCCGAGCCCCACCTTCACCCTGGTCCAGTTCTACCAGGGGCCACGCTTTCCCATCGCCCATTTCGATCTTTACCGCCTGACCTCGGCGGGCGAAGCCTATGAGATCGGCCTGGACGAAGCCCTGCGCGACGGCGCGGCGGTGATCGAGTGGGCCGAGCGCCTGGGCCACCACCTGCCCCCGGACCGCCTGGACGTCGATCTCATCGCCGAGGGGGAGGCGCGACGAGCCAGGCTCACGCCGCACGGGGCCTGGGAGGGCCGGCCCATCCATGTCTGACCGCGAAGACGAGCGCGTCGCCTTTCTTTCCGCCGCCGGCCTGGGCGCGGCGCGCCGCGAGGCCCTGACCGGGGACGCCTCCACGCGTCGCTATGAGAGGCTCTTCCCCGCATCGGGACCCAGCCTGATCCTGATGGACCAGCCGCCGGCGATGGAGACCTGGCCCTGCCCACCGGCGGCCACCGACGAAGAGCGCGCCGCGCTCGGCTACAACGCCCTGGCCCGTCTGGCGGCCGGCCGCGTGGAGGCCTTCGTGGCCTGCGCCGGCTATCTGCGGAGCCTGGGCCTGTCGGCGCCCGAGGTGATCGCCAGCGATGCGCCCGCCGGCTTGGCCGTGCTGGAGGACCTGGGCGACGATCCCTACGTCCGCCTGATCGAGGCGGGAATGGACGAGGGGCCGCTCTACGATGCGGCGATCGACGCTCTGGTCGTCCTGCATGCGACGCCTCCGCCGGCGATGCTGGAATCAGACGGCGCGTCCTGGCCCCTGCTGACCTACGACGATCTGGCCCTGAAGACGGCGGGCGAACTCCTTCTCGAATGGCTGCCGCGCCTTCGCCCCGAACTCAGCTTTGGCGAGGCCGCGGCCAGCGAATGGGAAGCGATCTGGGCCCCGGTTCGGGCGCGGGGCGTCGCCGGAGCCAGCGTCTTTTGCCATCGCGATTACCACGCCGAAAACCTCATCTGGCTGCCAGGGCGCGCCGGCGCGGCGCGGGTGGGACTGCTGGATTTCCAGGACGCCCTCATCGCCCATCCGGCCTGGGACCTTTCCATGCTGCTGCATGACGCCCGCCGCGACGTGTCGGCTGAGCGCGAGCGGGCTTGTCTGGCCCGCTATCTGGCGGCGAAACCCGAGGTCGGCGCGGGGGCCTTCACGGCGGATTTCCACGCCCTGGGCGCCCTCAACATCGTCCGCATCCTGGGTCTTTTCGCCCGCCTGGTGGCGCGGGACGGCAAGCCGCGCTATCGGGCCTTCATGCCAAGGCTCTGGGACTATCTCGACCGCTGCCTGCGCGACCCCGCGCCGGCCGGCCTCGCCGCCTGGCTGGATCGCCATGTCCCGCGCGAGGCGCGCGCTTGAGCGGTCCGACCACCGCCATGGTGCTGGCCGCCGGCCTGGGCACGCGGATGCGCCCCTTGACCGACAACAAGCCAAAGGCCCTCGTGGAGGTGGGCGGCAAGGCGCTGATCGACCACATGCTGGACCGGCTCGCGGTGGCGGGGGTGACGCGCGCGGTGGTCAACGTCCACGCCTTCGCCGAGCAGATCGAGGCGCATCTGAAACGCCGAACCGATCTGGAAATCCTGATTTCCGACGAACGCGCCGCACGGCTGGAGACCGGCGGCGGCGTGAAGAAGGCGCGCCTCCTGCTGGGCGAAGCGCCGATCTGGGTCGCCAACAGCGATTATCTCTGGCGCGACGGCCGGGCGGCGCTCAACCTTCTGGCGGAGGCTTGGGAGCCCGATGTCATGGACGCTTGTCTGATCGTCGTCCCCAAGGCGAGAACCCTAGGTTTCGACACGCCCGGCGATTTCTTCATGGATGCGGACGGGGCCCTGGCCCACCGCGGGGCCGAGCCGGTCGCGCCGCTGCATTGTTTCGGCATCGAAATCCTCGATCCCCGGCGGGTCTATGAGCAGCCGCAAACGGCCTTCTCCATGTTTCAGGTCTGGATGGCCTTGGCGAGCGAGGGCCGGCTGCGCGGGGTTACGCCCGACGGCTTTTGGATGCAGATCGGCGATCCGGCGGCGCTGGCCGTCGCGCAAGCGCGCCTGGCGGTCGCGCGATGAGCGGCTTTCTCGACACCCCCTCGCCGCGCTGGTTCACCATCGGCGCGCACCGGCCGTTCCTGGAGGATCTGGCGGCGGGGGTCTGGAAGGCGCTCGCGTCGGCGGGACCCGAGGCGCTGGCCGAGGCGACCATCCTCATCCCCACCCGCCGGGCGGCGCGGTCCCTCGCCGAGGCCTTCCTGAAGGCGGCCGGGACGAAGGCGGTGCTGCTGCCACAAATCCGCGCCCTGGGCGATCTGGACGAGGGGGAGCCGCCGTTCGAGGCGGGGGACATCGCGCTCGATCTTCGCCCGGCCATCAGCCCGATGCGCCGGCGCTTCGAACTGGCGGGGCTGGTGGTCGAACACGAGGGCCTGCTGGAGCGAAGCCTGGACGCCGGCTCCGCCCTGGATCTGGCCGACGCCCTGGCCGGCTTCCTGGATGGCTGCCAGATCGAGGAGGTGGGCGATCCGGCGGCGGTGGACGCCCTGGTGGAGGGCGAACTGGCGCGCCACTGGCAGGTGTCGGCCCGGTTTCTCAACCTCGCCCTGGAGGCATGGCCCAGGCGTTTGGCGGCTCTGGGCCTGATAGACGTCGCCGAGCGGCGGGTGACGTTGATGCGGGCGCTGGCGAGTCTGTGGGGCGATCGTCCGCCTACGGACGTCCTCATCGCGGCCGGCTCGACAGGGGCCGCGCCGGCCGCTGCCGACCTGCTGGCGGCCATCGCCGCGGCGCCCAAGGGCTGCGTGGTGTTGCCGGGTCTGGACAAGTCTCTCGCCGATGCGGCGTGGGCGGAGGTGGACGAGGCTCATCCGCAGGGATCCATGAAGCGCCTGCTCGAACGATCGGGGATCGCGCGCCCGGATGTCCGCGATTGGGATCCCGTCAGGGAGGCCGAGGGGCGTGGGCGATGGCGCCGGCGGGTGATCAATGAAGCGCTCCGCCCGCCCGTGGCCACGGCCGATTGGCGCCATCAGATCGCCGCCCTGCGGGCCGAGGACCAGAAGGCCGGCGTCGATCCCATCGCCGAGGGCCTGGCGGGCCTGGTCTCGCTCACCGCCGCCGGCGAGGAAGAGGCGGCCACGGTGGCGGCGCTTCTGCTGCGCGAGACCCTGGAGACGCCGGGCAAGACCGCCGCCCTGATCACCCCCGACGCCGCCCTGGCCCGCCGGGTGAGCGCCCGGCTGACCCGCTGGAACATCACCGCCGATTCCTCGGCCGGCCAGCCGCTGGCCGCCGCGCCGGTCGCCGTGCTGGCGAGCCTTATCGCCCGCGCTCTGGCCGATCCCACCGATCCGGTCGCCCTGCTGGGCATCGCAAAACATTCGCTGACCCGGCTGGGCCGGACCGAGGGAACTTCGGAGGGCGGCCTCAGGTCGCTTGAGCGTTACGGCCTGCGAGGCCCCCGACCCGCCGACTGGGAGGCGCTGACC
>JALYTR010000010.1 GCA_030854165.1 Pseudomonadota bacterium
CGACAAGGCCCTGCAACACAACGAAGCCCGACCCGGCCGCATCCGCGGCGGCTCGACGATCAGCCAGCAGACCGCCAAGAACGTCTTCCTGTGGCCGGACCGCTCCTATGTGCGCAAGGGCCTGGAAGCCTGGTTCACCGTGCTCATCGAGGCCCTGTGGGGCAAGCGGCGGATCATGGAGGTCTATCTCAACACCGTGGAAATGGGCCCCGGCCTTTACGGCGTCGAGGCGGCCTCGGAGCGCTATTTCCATACGGGCGCGGGGAAACTCACGCCCGCCGAGGCCTCGCGCCTGGCCGCCATCCTTCCCAGCCCCCTGAAATGGAAGGCAGCGAACCCCGGCCCCTACGTCCGCCGCCGAACGGTGCGCATCGACGCCCGGTCAGGGACGGTGCGGCGGGACAATCTGGCGATGTGTGTGCTGGGGTGAGAGGGATCGAACGGCGCGCCTTTGTTCATTTTAACGGCCTCGCGTATAGGCCAAGTCCGACTGCCTTCCTGTATTTTCAGAATGAAGACGATGAAGCCGTCTCTGACTCTCAGCCTCGCCATCGGCGCCGTGGCCGCCCTGGCCGTCTTCGCGGGCGCGGCGGGCTTCGCGGCGCCAGCGCGGGTCGAACCGGGAACGCCCCGATACGATGCGAACAGTCGCCTCATCCTTCCTGCCGACTACCGCGAGTGGGTTTTCCTGAGCTCCGGGATGGACATGAGCTATAGCCAGGGCGCCGCCGTGGTCGGCGCGCATGTGTTCGACAACGTCTTCGCGCCGCGTGCCGCCTACGCCGCGTTCGAGAAGACCGGCCTGTGGCCCGACAAGACCGTGCTGGTCCTGGAGAACCGCGCCGGCGCCTCCAAGGGTTCGATCAACAAGCGCGGCGCGTTTCAGACCGGCGAGGTCATGGGCCTGGAGGCGCACGTCAAAGACCTGGCCCGCTTCAAGGGCGGATGGGGCTTTTTCGGATTTGACGGCGAAAAGCCGGCCCCGCAAATCCCCTACGCGGCCGCCTGCTATGCCTGCCATCAGGCCCATGCGGCGACCGACACCACATTCGTCCAGTTCTATCCGACCCTTTTGCCGGTCGCGACCAAGCGCGGAACCCTGAGCGCGGCCTATGTGGCCGAGACCGCATCCGGCCAGGGTAAGCCTTGAACCGTCAAGCCGCCTGCTTGCGCGGCGCCGCTTTCTTTACGCGAACTTCGACCTGCCGCCCGGCCCTGGCCAGCATCGTCGCCAGGTGGTCCAGTCCGAACAGATTGAACTTGCCGCGCACGAGATCGGAGATGCGCGGCTGCGTCACGCCGAGGCGCTTTGCAGCCTCGGCCTGGGTCCAGCCCTGCGCCTTGATTTGATCGGCCAAGGCGATCATCAGATCGGCCCTGGCTTTCAACACCGCAGCCCGGCTAGGCCGTGGCGAAGGCCTTTTCCGTGATGCTCATTGATTTCTTTCCTCCAGCAGTTCCCGGAACCGCTTCCTACCCAATGAAATATCCTTCGCCGCCGTCTGTCGGGAATTAGGCAAACGCGAGGAGAGGTTGGTCCCGTCACGCTCGCCTACAGCGACAAACCTTGGTTTGGTAATCCGCCCGGTCATTACGGGAAGCTCCACACGAGGGATTTTGGTACGAACGCGGCTGCTCTCCAGTTCGTCCGAGAAAATTGGAATGGCGCCGATTTCCACGGTCCTTTGATAATGTACGGCGAGCCACCCGTGGATTTGTGGAACGCAAACGAGCTATCTCGGGTGGTTTCGGGCGAGGATCGGGAAGCGCCATGAAGCGTCAGATCGACGCCATGCGATGATTGGAATAAGGGCAGAGTCGTTTTTTCGCGACTACCAGCGAAAATGTTTCCCTCCGCCATCGCGATTGAATCCCCCCGCCCTTCCGGCGTAAGGACGCCCGTCCCTTCCGTCCGAGACCGTCCCCATGGCCCACAAGGATCGCGAGACCGCCGACGACGCCCTCGACGGTGTCCTCTTCGACGGCATGACCATCATGTCCGGGGGGTTTGGCCTGTGCGGGATTCCGGAAAACCTCATCGCCGCCATACGCGCGGCGGGGACCAGGCATCTGACGGTCATCTCCAACAACTGCGGGATCGACGGGTTCGGGCTCGGGGTGCTGCTGGATGGGGGGCAGATCGACAAGATGGTCTCCTCCTACGTGGGGGAGAACAAGCTTTTCGAGCAGCTCTATCTGTCGGGCAAGCTGGAACTGGAATTCAACCCGCAGGGCACCCTGGCCGAGCGCATCCGGGCCGGCGGGGCGGGCATCCCGGCCTTCTTCACCAGGACCGGCGTCGGCACCCTGGTCGCCGAGGGCAAGGAGGTGCGGGAGTTCGACGGCGATCCTTACGTCATGGAGCGGGGGCTCACCGCCGATCTTTCCATCGTCAAGGCGTGGAAGGGCGACGCCGAGGGCAACCTTCTCTATCGGATGACGGCGCGCAATTTCAATCCGATGATGGCCACGGCCGGAAAGGTCACGGTGGCGGAGGTCGAGGAACTGGTTCCGATCGGCTCGCTCGACAAGGACGCCATCCACACTCCCGGCATCTTCGTCGATCGCATCTTCCAGGGCGCCCATTTCGAAAAGCGCATCGAGCGCGTCACCACCCGGCCGCGCGCGGAAAAGGAATCGGTCTGATGGCCTGGACCCGCGAAGACATGGCCGCCCGCGCCGCCCGCGAGCTGCGCGACGGCTTCTATGTGAACCTCGGCATCGGCATCCCGACCCTGGTCGCCAATTATATCCCGGACGGCATGAGCGTGACCCTGCAGAGCGAGAACGGCATGCTGGGCATGGGGCCTTTCCCCTACGAGGGCGAAGCCGACCCCGACCTGATCAACGCCGGCAAGCAGACCATCACCGAACTTCCGTCCTCGTCCTATTTCTCGTCCGCCGATAGCTTCGCCATGATCCGCGGCGGCCACATCGCCCTTTCCATCCTGGGCGGCATGCAGGTGAGCCAGGGCGGCGACCTGGCCAACTGGATGGTGCCCGGCAAGATGGTCAAGGGGATGGGCGGGGCCATGGACCTGGTCGCCGGCGTGCGCCGGGTGGTGGTGGTCATGGACCATGTGGAAAAGTCCGGCGCCCCTAAGCTCCTGAAGCGCTGCACCCTGCCGCTCACGGGGGCTGGCGTGGTCGATCTCTTGATCACCGACCTGGGCGTCTTCGACATCGACCGCAAGGGCGGCGGGGTAAAGCTGACCCAGCTCGCGCCGGGCGTCGGCGTCGACGAGATTCGGGCCAAGAGCGAGGCGGAGTTCGCTGTCCATCTGACATGACCGGTCCCGTTCCAGCCGAATGGTCGCCGCACCGGGCGATGTGGCTGGGATTTCCGAGCCACCCCGATCTCTGGGAAGATAGCCTGGAGGCGGCGCGCGACGAGGTGGCTGCCCTGGCTCGGGCCCTCGCGGGGCCGGGCGGCGAGACCGTGAAGCTGATGGTTTGCGGGCCGGCGGCGCTGGACGCGGCGGAGGAGCGGTTGGAGGGTGTCGCGAAGATCGAGATCATGCCGGCTGCGTTCGGCGATATCTGGCTGCGCGACACTGGACCGATCTTCATCGGCGCGGGCGAGGCGGCGGGGTTCGCCTTCAACGGCTGGGGCGGCAAGTACCGGCTGGCCGGCGACGAGGCGGTGGCCGGCCAAATCGCGGACGGCGCGAGCGCTGACCTCGTCCGCCATGATTTCGTGCTTGAGGGCGGCGCCCTCGACCACGACGGGGCCGGGACGGTGCTGACCACCCGCCAGTGCCTGCTCAACCCCAACCGCAATCGCCGCTGGCGGGAGGCGGACGCGGAACAGGCGCTCGCCGAAGCGCTCGGGGTCCGCAAGGTGCTGTGGCTGGGCGACGGCCTGATGAACGACCACACCGACGGCCATGTGGACAATCTGGCCCGTTTCGTCGCCCCCGGCGTCGTGGCCTGCCCGATGGCCTATGGCCTGGACGATCCCAACGCCGCCGCCTATGACGCCGCCGCCCGCGCCCTGGCCGGATTCACCGACGCCGATGGCCGGCGCCTGAAGGTCGTGCGCATCCCCTCGCCCGGCCGAATCCGGGATGACGACCGCCACACCGTTCCCGCCTCGCACATGAACTTCCTGATCGCCAACCGGGCGGTCATCGCGCCGCTCTATGACGAGCGCGCCGGCGCCCTGGCGGTGGAGGCTCTCGAGATGCTGTTTCCCGGTCGCGCCGTCATCGGCCTTCCCTCCCGCGCGTTGCTGAGCGGCGGCGGCTCGTTCCACTGCATCGCCCAGCAGGAACCAGGCTGATGGCCAGGACCCTCCGCCTCGCCGCGCTCCAGGCCGCCTATGGCGAGGATCTGGCCGCCAACCTCGCCAGGACGGCCGACCTGATCCGCCAAGCCGCCGACGCCGGCGCGCAAGTCATCCTGCCGCCCGAACTCTTCCAGGGCCCCTATTTCTGCGTCGCCCAGCAGGAACGCCGGTTTGCGCAGGCCCACCCCTGGCGCGAGCATCCCTGCGTCACCGCCCTAGCGCCCTTGGCGGCGGAACTCGGCGTCGTCCTGCCGATCTCCATTTTCGAGCGCGAAGGGCCGCATTACTTCAACAGCGTGGTGGTCGTCGACGCCGATGGCGCGGCGCTTGGCGTCTATCGCAAGAGTCACATCCCCGATGGGCCAGGCTACCAGGAGAAATACTATTTCCGTCCCGGCGATACCGGCTTTCGGGTCTGGGAGACGCGTTTCGGGCGCCTGGGCGTCGGCATCTGCTGGGACCAGTGGTATCCGGAGGCCGCCCGGGCCATGACCCTGATGGGGGCCGAGGTGCTGCTCTATCCCACCGCCATCGGCAGCGAGCCGCACGACCCCAACCTCGACACCGCCCAGCCGTGGCGGCGGGCCATGCAGGGCCACGCGGTCTCCAATGTGATCCCGGTGGTCGGCGCCAATCGCATCGGCGTCGAACCTTGGCCCGGCTATCCCGGCGGCGGCCAGACCTTCTATGGTTCGAGCTTCCTGTGCGATCATCGCGGCGACCTCGTCGCCGAGCTCGGACGCGAGGAGGAAGGGTTCGCCTTGGCGGCCTTCGATTTGGACTTCCTCGCCCGCCACCGCGCCGCCTGGGGTTTCTTCCGCGACCGCCGGCCCGACCTCTACGGCGCCCTTGTCGATCCAAGACCCGCATGATCGAAACAAGACTTGGGACTGGGCGTCTGATCGTGCGCCGCTGGCGAGACGCCGACCGCGAACCCTACGGCGCGATGAGCGCCGATCCAGCGGTGATGGAGTGGTTGGGCGGGACGCGGACGCGCGCCGAGAGCGACGCCCAGATCGACCGCTTCGAGGCGGGAATCGAGCACTGCGGGCACGGCGTCTGGGCCCTGGAGCGCAAGGCGGACGGGGCCTTCCTGGGGTTTTCCGCCCTCGCGGTGACAGACCATCCGCAGCCGGTTCCGCAAGGCGTGGAGCTGGGTTGGCGCCTGGCCCGTCACGCCTGGGGCTTCGGCTACGCGACGGAAGCCGCGCGCGCTCTTCTCGTCCACGGTTTCGAGCGCCTCGGCCTGGATGAAATCCTGTCCTTCACCGCCGCCACCAATCTGCGCTCCCAGGCCGTCATGCGGCGCATCGGCCTTGTGCGTCGTCCCGAGCTGGACTTCGACCACCCAACCTTTGAAGAGGGCCATACGCTGCGGCAGCACGTGGTCTGGGGGTCGCGGCGGTGAACGGGCCGACACTCCGGTCCTCTCTTCCCCCTCTGGGGGAAGTGGCGCGAAGCGCCGAAGGGGGCTTTCGCGGCAACGACCGCGCGCGGCCCCGCCCCCATCCCGGCTTTCGGCCGTACTTCCCCCGGAGGGGGAAGAGAGGCCCCCCTCACCCGAACGTCTTCAGCACCCGGAAATAGACGAACCGCCCGACGTGCAGGTCGCGCACATCGGTGTAGTCGAGGCCGTCCACGTTGCGCGGCCCGAGGTAGACCTGCCGAGTGTGCTCGAAGCCGCGGCCGCCGGCGTTGCGCAGTTCGACGCGGAAGGCGAGGTCCGGGCGGGGCTTGTACTCGGCGTAGAGCACCACGAAAGTCTTGAGCTTGTCGGTGTCGATCTCGTCGAACCGGTAGTAGGTTTCCCGCCATTGCCCGAATATGTCGAAGCCCCAGGTGGATTTCCAGCGCGGCAGGCCTTGGGTGAAATGAACCTCCCAGTCGTTGGGATGCAGGCCCGAGATCGGGCGCGCCAGCTCGATGGTCGGATCGATCACGCTGGAGCGGCGCAGGGTGGCCTGGCCGGTCAGCAGGCCCCGCTTCAGGCCCAGCCTGTCGGTGGGCAGGGTCAGGGTAAAGGCCACCTCGTCTTTGGTCCCCGAACCGATGTTGCCCGGCGCGTCGAAGAAGGCGCCAGAGGAATCCTGGACCGGAACGCGGTCGATCACGTCGGTGAGCTGATAGTGGCGCAGGGTGACCGTGGCGTCGCCCGCTCCCCAGAAATGCCGCTCGTAGGCCGCCTCGACCACCCAGTCCCGCTGGGGATTGAGATTGGGGTTGCCGGCGCGGACCGTGCCGGTGTTGAGGCTGCCGCTCTGGGCGCCGAAATCGTCGAAATTGAGCTGGCCGACCTCGCCCTCCACGCGCAGGCGGATCTGATCGGCCGGATCGGGCGACCAGGTGACGACGGCGCGGGGCTTGGGGAAGATCAGGGTGCGCCCGCTCACCACATCGCCGCTGGCGGCGATCCGCGACGCCTCGGTGCGCAGGCCGGCCTCCAGGGTAAGGGTGGGGTGCGCCTGCCAGGTGGCCGTGCCGAACACCTCGGCCCGCGCCTCGGTCACCTGGACATTGGCCGCCGGCAGCACGACCGTTGCGCCGTTCTGAATGAACGTCGTCTGGTAGCGCTCCCAGTTGAAATCGCCCTCGCCCCCGGTCTGAAAGGAGAGCGTCCGGCTGGAGTCGAACTTGACGCTGGCCCGCGCGATGCTCTCGCTGCTCGTCTTGCGCTCGGCGAAAATGTCGGAGCTGTCGTCGCCGGTGGCCGCCGTGGCGGCCGCGTCGGCGGTGAAGTCGTCGTTGACCGGATCGCGGCTCAGTTGCTGGAGGACGAACACCTCCAGATTGGTGCGCGGCCCCAGGGCGCGTTCGAATCGGGCCCCAAGTTCGGCGGTGTCCTTGTTCTCCCGATAGTGGTCGAGTTCGGCGCCGGGCGGCGGGGTCAAGGCGTCGGCGGTGGTGGAATCGTAGGGATTGAGGGAGATCGATCCGTTGATCCGCAGCTTGCCGCCCAGGGCCGGCGTCTCCACCGCGCCGGTGACCTTGTAGTTCTGGCCGACGGCCTTCTGGACCTCGGCGGCGGTGAAGAGGATGTTTCCCGCCGCGTCGGCGCGCGTCCTGGGCCCGTCGCCCGCGCCGTCGTCGAAGCCCTGGCCGACCAGCAGCGAGCCTTCGTAGGACGTCTGGCCCGACCGCTTCGAGGCCTCGATATCCAACGCCCCGCCCAGGCGCCCGTCATAGGCGCGCGTCGCCGAGGCGGCGAGCGTCAGCTTCGCGCCCGCGTCGCCGCGCCGGATGACATTGGCCAGCACCGTCTTGCCCTGCATGTCGATGCCCGGCGCGGCGCCTCGGATGACATCGATCCGCAAGACCGAGCGCGCCGGAACGCGGCTGAGAACCTGATCGAGCCCGTCGTCCTTGGACGCCGGCCGCGCCCCGTCGATCAGCACATTGCCCGCCGCCCCGCCAAAACCGCGCACCGCGTCGCCTCGATCGAAGGTGAATCCCGGCAAGAGCACGACCATGTCCAGCGCCGTAGTCGGCTGGGCGGCGACGAAGAACTCGGGAGGATAGCTCGTGATCGCCTTTGGAGCCGCGGCCAGGGCTGGCGCGGGAGGGGCGGGGGAGGGGGGCTGCGCGGCCGCCAGGACGAGCGCCGCGGCGATACCCACACTCATGCGCGCCTCCAATCGAGCCGCCTTGCTCGCAAGGCCCGCCCGCCGGCGCCAGTTAATTCGCGGTAAGGGCCGGCATTAGGTAGCAAGCACACCCAGCTACCGATGCCTCTGAAAGGAGGCCCCCCATGTAGGGCGGAGTTCTGGGGGCGCTGGTCGCGCTAACTTTGGCAATGATAGGGGTCAGGGCCGACCTTGTATATGGTCCAACCTTGACCCTTCGGGATAGCTGCCGCGTAAGCATAGCACCAATGATGCTGCTGGTGAGCCCCATCGTCATAGTCAATATATCCAATCACTACGACTGCCCGTTTTCCTTCGGCGATTTCTTTGGCTTCGGAAACGGAGACGTCATAGGTAAAAGGCGCAACCGGATAGAATGAACCGGTATGTCCAACCGGAAATTCGTTGCCACCGAACGAAACACCACCCGCGTAATCCGGCCTCTTAGGGAGGGTATTCTCTTTAATCAGTTTAACTAATGCGATCCTTGGAAAGGCCGTCCCTCCTCCTACGTTTGTAAAAATTGGCTTTATAGTTACCTTGACCAAATCGCCAGATGTTGGTTTACCTGTAAGACCATTTACCTCAATGCTTGTCAGGCTGAATTCCGGCAAGTTCGATGCAGCTGCTGCGTCGGCAGCCAATTTGGCGGAATCAGCCGACTTAGTTTGGGCGTCGGCCGCTTCAATCTCGGCTTGCGCTGCACGGACGGCAGAAATTGCACTGGATTTGATGGCGGCAGTTTGGTCAGAGATCGCCTTGGTTTGTGCCTCGGCTTCGTTGACCTGATCCTTAAGGGCCGCGACTTGGTCTTTCATCGCGCCGAGTTGCCCATAGGTGGCGTCGGCCTGTCGCCCGGCCTGTCTAGCTAAGGCCGCAAGTCCCCTGACGGCCGTTTTGATGTCCCGCGTGCCGGCAGCGTTCATATAGGTGAGGCCGGCGACGGCGAGCGAGCCAGCACCGACAAAAAAAGTGAGCCATTCGCTCAGGGTAAGGCGTCATGCGCCCCCATCGCCGTCAGACATTGAACGAGGAACCCCGCCGAGAATCTACCCCGGCTGATCTTATTGCGCAGATTCGCCTCTGTCTCCTTTGTTCCCCTGACCTCCAGGCGCTCAACCGGGTAGCGATTTGTCGGGCGGATCGGGTCCTTAACGACGCCGGATCCCAACCGCCCGCGTTCTCCGAACCGCTCCGCGCCAGGATGTGCTTGCTACCCATTACCGGTAAGGGCGCGCCCTAGACGCTCGTCCCGCCCACGGTCAGGCCGGTGATCTTGAGGCTCGGCTGGCCGACGCCGACAGGGACGCCCTGGCCGGCCTTGCCGCACACGCCGATCCCCGGATCGAAGGCGAAATCGTCGCCGATCATTGTGACGCGGGTGAGCGCCGAGGGGCCGTCGCCGATCAGGGTGGCGCCCTTGACCGGCGCGGTGACCGCTCCGTTCTCGATCAGATAGGCCTCGGTGCACTGGAACACGAACTTGCCGTTGGTGATGTCCACCTGGCCGCCGCCGAAGTTGGCGCAGTAGAGGCCGCGCCGGGTGGAGGCGATCATCTCCGCGCGGCTCGACGTGCCGGCCAGCATGCCGGTGTTGGTCATCCGGGGCATGGGCAGGTGGGCGTAGGACTGGCGCCGGCCGTTGCCGGTGGCCTTCATGCCCATCAGCCGGGCGCTCTGGCGATCGTGCATATAGCCGACCAGGACCCCATCCTCGATCAGGGCGGTTCGCGAGGTGGGCGTGCCCTCGTCGTCCACGCTGAGCGAGCCGCGGCGCCCCTCGATGGCCCCGTCGTCGAACACCGTGACGCCCGGCGCGGCGACCCGCTCGCCCAGGCGGCCGGAGAAGGCCGAGGTTCCCTTACGGTTGAAGTCGCCCTCCAGGCCGTGGCCCACCGCCTCGTGCAGCAGCACACCGTTCCATCCGGGGCCCAGAACCACGTCCATTTCGCCGGCCGGACAAGGGATGGCGTCCAGATTGACCAGGGCTTGGCGCAGGGCCTCCTCCACCTGTTCGCGCCACGCCTCCGGGCTGATCCAGGCCTCGTAGCCGGCCCGCCCACCGGCCCCCGACGAGCCGCTCTCGCGGCAACTGTCCTTTTCCACCGTAATCTGCACCCCGATGCGCACCAGGGGGCGGACGTCGCGGATGAGGCGCCCGTCGGCGCGCACGATCTCCACGACCCGCCGCTCACCGGCCAGAGACGCCATCACCTGCGCCACCCGCGGATCGCGCGCCCGCGCGAAAGCGTCGATCTCCTGAAGAAGGGCGACCTTGTCGGCAAAGCCCGGCGCGGCCAGAGGATCGTTGTCGCCATAGAGGCGGGCGTTGGTGGCCCGAGGTCCCTCGGCGACGACGCCGGCATGGCCGCGCTTGGCCAGGGACGCCGAGGCTGCGGCGCGCTCGAGGGCCGGCAGCGAGATCTCGCTGGCGTGGGCGTAGCCGGCCGTCTCGCCGGCCACCACCCGCAGGCCGAACCCCTCGGTGCTGTCATAGGCGGCCGACTTCAGACGCCCGTCGTCGAACACGAAGGATTCGCTTTCCGAGCGTTCCAGGAAGATTTCCCCGTCGTCGGCGCCGCGCAGGGCCTCTCCCAGCACACTCACCGCCCGGTGCGGATCGATCCCCGAAGCTTCGAGGATGGAGGGGGCGGGGACGAGGGCGTTCATGGGGTTACTTTTCAAATGCGGCGAGGCGCGACACCCACAGATAGGGCTTGGACCGCCGCGGTCAAACCTGCGGCTGAACCGCCTCCACGGGAAATCCACGCTCCCGCCAAGCCTTCATGCCGCCCTCCAGGGCGACGGCGCGTGGAAAACCGAGGTCGCGCAGGGTCGCTGCCGCCAGGGTGGAGATCTTGCCGAACTCGCAGACGGCGAGGATTCGCAAGGTCGGATCGGGGAGCACCTCGTTCACCCGCAGCTCCAACTGGCCGCGCGGCAGGTGCACCGCGCCGGGGACGTGCGCGCTGTCGAAGGCGCCCGCCTCGCGTACGTCCAGGACGATGAAATCGTTTGGCCGCCGGCTGATCGTCGCCGACAGCTCCTCCAAGGACATGAAGGGCACTTTGGCGGCGGCTTCGGCAAGAACCTGATCGATGGTCTTGCCGCCATTCATATTGGTCCGCAGGGCCTCGTTCATATGGTCCGGGGCCGAAAGGTTCAGGTCCCGCATCATGGCGACAAAGTCGGCCCGCTCGCGCTTCTGGAGGCGTGGGTTGCCGGCGATCTCCTCGCCGATCGTCGTCGAGCCGCGTCCCTTGTAGTCATGGGCCGGATGGACGCGGGTCTGGGGCGGCAGCTTGAGGATCCGCTCGAACAGGCTGTCGAACAGCGCCTCGGGATCGCCGGTGGGCAGATTGGTCCGCCCGGTGGCGCCGATCAGCAGGGTGTCGCCGGTGAACAGACGGTCCCCGGCCAGAAGACACATGGAATCGGCCGTGTGGCCCGGGGTGTGGATGGCTCGCAGTCGAAGGGCGCCGGCGGCCAGAATGTCCCCGTCCTCCAGCCGGATGTCCACATGAGGCGAGGGGCTCAGCCGGTGCATGACGATCGGGGCGCCCAGGGCCTCGCGCAGTCGGCGCGCGGCCGAAAAATGATCGGCGTGGGTGTGGGTGTCGAAGATGTATTTCAGGCGCAGGCCGAGCCGGCCCAGCAGGCCGGCATAACGATCGGCCTGGGCGAGGGCCGGATCGATCAGCACCGCCGCGCAGCTTTCAGGGCATCCCAGGAGATAGGATTGACAGCCCCCAGTCGCGATCTGCTCGAACACCACCGCCCCTCCGCCGACCGGCCCGCATTGTCGCGGGAACACAATAGGCCACAAGCCGCCGCCGAACCAGCCCGCCACCCTCGCAACCGTCTTGGCATTCGCGGGCGATCCGCGTATGCACCGCTCGAACGCCGGGAGGCCTTGGCGCGACGCGCGCGGCCTACCCTGGGCGTCGCGAGCCGCAGGTGGCTACGAATTGCACAGGTCGTGAGGGACATGAAGTCTAGGGTTTCGGGGATTGGGCGGCTGGCGGCGGGGGCCTGGGCCGCCGTCATCGGCGTGGCGTGGGCGGCGCGCGCCCTGGCCGATATCGTGGGCCAGCCCACCGACGGGGCGATCGATCTTCAGCCCGCCGCCTCGCAGATCCGGCGCGACGAGATCGTCTTCCACAACCACATCCTGTTGCCGATCATCGCCGCCATCACCCTGCTGGTTCTGGCCCTGCTGCTGATCTGCATCGTCCGCTTCAACAGCCGCGCCAATCCCGTCCCGGCGCGATGGAGTCACAACACCCCGGTGGAGGTGGCCTGGACGGTGATTCCGGTCCTCATCCTCATGTTCATCGCCATCTTCTCGTTCAAGCTGCTCTTCGAGGAGCACAACATGCCGCCGCCCTATATGACCGTGAAGGTCACCGGCCGGCAGTGGAACTGGGACTACGAATATCCCGACCAGAAGATCGCCGCCTACACCTCAACCCTGATGAGCGAGGCCGACGCCAACGCCCGACATGTGCCCTACAAGCTGGCCGCCAACGCGCCGATGTTCGCGCCGGTGAACAAGGTGGTGCGGGTGGAAGTGACCGGCGAGGACGTGATCCACTCCTTTTCCATGCCCGCGTTCGGAATCAAGATCGACGCCATCCCCGGCCGCCTGAACGAAACCTGGTTCAAGGCCGACCGGACCGGCGTCTTCTATGGCCAGTGCTCGCAGCTTTGCGGCATCGACCACGCCTTCATGCCCATTGAAATTCATGTGGTGACGCAGCCGCAGTTCGACGCCTGGGTGGCGAGCAAGGCGTCCAAACCGGTGGTCGTGGCCCAGGCCGTACCGGTCGCCGCGCCCGCCACGGCGCCGGCGACGCGCTAAAGTATCGTTCGAGGGAGATTCAAAGACCCATGGCCGACATCGCCGACACCCACGAACGAGTCGCCCACGCGGAGGCCGCCGGCGGCTATGGCGCGCATGGTGGTCCAGACTTTTTCACCCGCTGGTTTTTGTCCACCAACCACAAGGACATCGGCACCCTTTACATCATCTTCGCCATCCAGGCCGGCATCGTCGGGGCGCTGTTCTCGGGCCTGATCCGCTGGGAGCTGGCCGAGCCGGGCATCCAGCTCTTCGTCCACGGCTCGTGGCTGGACAAGATCGGCATCATCGAAGCGTCCAAGCAGGGCTATAACGTCGTGGTCACCGCCCACGGCCTGATCATGATCTTCTTCATGGTCATGCCGGCGATGATCGGCGGGTTCGGCAACTGGTTCGTGCCGCTGATGATCGGCGCGCCGGACATGGCCTTCCCGCGCATGAACAATGTGAGCTTCTGGATGCTGGTGGCCTCCTGGTTCATGATGCTCACCTCGCTGATGGTGGACGGCGGCCCGGGACGGGGCTTCGGCGGCGGCTGGACCATGTATCCGCCGCTATCGACCATCGGCCACACTGGGCCGGCCATGGACTGCGTGATCCTGGCCATCCACCTGGCCGGGGCCAGTTCGATCCTGGGGGCGATCAACTTCATCACTACCATCTTCAACATGCGCGCACCGGGGATGACCCTGCACCGCATGCCGCTCTTCGTGTGGTCGATCCTGGTGACGGTGTTCCTGCTGCTGCTGTCCCTGCCGGTGCTGGCCGGGGCGATCACCATGCTGCTCTGCGACCGCAATTTCGGCACCCATTTCTTCGACGCGGCCGGCGGCGGCGATCCGGTCATGTACCAGCATCTGTTCTGGTTCTTCGGCCATCCGGAGGTCTACATCCTGATCATTCCCGGCTTCGGCATGGTCAGCCACATCGTCTCGACCTTCTCGAAGAAACCGGTGTTCGGCTATCTGGCCATGGCCTACGCCATGGTCGCCATCGGCTTCCTGGGCTTCATCGTCTGGGCGCACCACATGTTCACGGTCGGCATGCCGGTGAACCTGCAGGCCTATTTCATCGCCGCCACCATGGTCATCGCCGTGCCGACCGGGGTGAAGGTCTTCTCATGGATCGCCACCATGTGGGGCGGCTCGATCGACTTCAAGACGCCCATGCTGTGGGCGATCGGGTTCATCTTCCTGTTCACTGTGGGCGGGGTGACCGGCGTGGTCCTGGCCAACGCCGGCATCGACTACGCCCTGCACGATTCCTATTACGTGATCGCCCACTTCCACTATGTGCTCAGCCTGGGCGCCGTCTTCGCCATTTTCGGCGGCTTCTACTACTGGTTCGAAAAGATGTGGGGGGTGCGCTACAACGAGTTCCTGGGCACGGTTCACTTCTGGCTGACCTTCATCGGCGTCAACGTTGTCTTCTTCCCGCAGCATTTCCTGGGCCTCCAGGGGATGCCCCGCCGGACGGTCGACTACCCGGTGGCGTTCAGCTACTGGAACCACGTCTCGTCCATCGGCTACGTCATCACCTTCGTGGGCCTCCTGGTCTTCTTCGTGGTGCTGATCGAGGCGGCGGTGCGCCGCCGGCCGGCCAGGGCCAATCCCTGGGGCGTGGGCGCGACCACCCTTGAATGGACCCTCCCCTCGCCGCCGCCGTTCCACCAGTTCAACGAACTGCCGGTGATCCGCGCCGACAGCCACTGATGCCTAAGGCTCACCCCGCGCCGGCGGGGCCGTCATGACCGATCACGCCGCTTCCTCCGCCGCGCCCACGCTGACGAGCGCAAGCTGGCGCGACTATGTCCAGCTTCTCAAGCCGCGGGTCATGTCCCTGGTTGTGTTCACGGCCCTGACCGGACTTGTCTGCGCCCGCTCGCCGATGAATCCGATTTTGGCGGCGGTGGCCATACTGTGCATCGCCGTCGGCGCCGGGGGCTCGGCGGCGCTGAACATGGCCTATGACGGCGACATCGACGCGGTGATGCGCCGAACGCGCGCGCGTCCGGTGCCGAGCGGGCGCGTGCAGGCGGCCGACGCCCTGGCGCTCGGTGTCGCGCTCTCGCTCTTCTCGGTGGCCCTCATGGGACTGGCGATCAATTGGCTCTCGGCGGGCTTGCTGGCGGCCACGATCGCCTTCTACGCCGTGGCCTATACGCTCTGGCTCAAGCGGCGCACGCCGCAGAACATCGTCATCGGCGGGTTCGCCGGCGCCCTGCCCCCGCTGGTCGGCTGGGCGGCGGCGAGCGGAACGACGCCCCTCAACGCCTGGCTGCTGGTGGCGATCATCTTTGTATGGACGCCGCCGCATTTCTGGGCCCTGTCGCTCTACACGCGCGAAGACTACGCCAAGGCCGGCGTGCCGATGATGCCGGTGGTCAAGGGCGCGGCTTCGACCCGCCGACAGATCCTCGCCTATAGCCTGGCGCTCGTCCCGCTTTGCGTGGCCCCGGCCTTCACTGGCCTGGGCGGCGCGGTCTACCTGGGCGTGGCGGTCGGCGGCGGCGCGGTGTTCCTCCTTCTGGCTTCGCGCCTGGCTTCGAGCAGGGCGGGCGACCTGGCCGCAGACCGGGCCGACGACGGCGATCTCTACGCCGTCAGAGCCGCGTCCGCGCCGGCGAGGAACCTCTTCGCCTTTTCCATTCTCTACCTCTTCCTGCTGTTCGCGGCCCTGCTCGGCGAGCATCTCATGAACCTCGCGCCGCTCAGGTGGCCGCAATGAGCGATCCCAACTTCGAGGACGGGCCATCGGCCAAGGCCAGGCGCGGGCGCAATCTCTTCCTGGCCCTGGCGCTCGGCGCCTTCGTGGTCATCGTTTTCATTGTCACCCTGGTGAAGTTGAGCGCCCATGCCGCGCCGTACGTCTGACCCCGGGGCGCGCCCCGGGACGCGCCACGCCAGGGTCGCCCTCACCTGCGCGGCCGTGTTCGTGGTCATGGTCGGCGCCGCCTTCGCCGCCGTTCCCTTCTACCGCGCCTTCTGCCAGGCGACCGGCTTCAACGGCACCGCGAGGCGGGTCAGCGCCGCGCCGACGGCCACCTCAGAGGCCACCGTCACGGTGCGCTTCGACACCAATGTGCGCGGCCTCGCCTGGCGCTTCGAGCCGGCCCAGGCCAGCCAGGTCACACG
>JALYTR010000241.1 GCA_030854165.1 Pseudomonadota bacterium
CAATGAAGGGCCTCCCGGAACCGCCGTTGGACCGTGATCCTCCCAAAGACCTGGAGCGCGATCGCCTCAGCGGTCGCGTGGCCCGCTTCGCGAAAGTGGGCGCGGGACTTTCCGGCGCGGTGGCGAGCTTCGGCGCCAACGCCTTGTTCGGCGCAGGCGACGCGGAAGCGCGCAACGCCCGGGCGCTCAGAGAGGCGCTCGGCCGACTCAAGGGCCCGCTCATGAAGGTGGCCCAGATGTTCGCCACCGTTCCCGACCTCCTGCCGCCCGAGTTCACCGCCGAGCTCACCGAGCTTCAGACCAACGCTCCGGCCATGGGGCCGGCCTTCGTGCGCCGCCGCATGGCCGCCGAATTGGGGGCGGACTGGGCCTCGAAGTTCGCCGCCTTCGACCTGGTTCCCGCCGCCGCCGCCTCCCTGGGCCAGGTCCACCGGGCCACCGCCCACGACGGCCGGGCCCTGGCCGCCAAGCTGCAATACCCCGAGATGCTGAGCGCGGTGGAGAGCGACCTGGGCCAGCTTCGACTGCTGCTCGGCCTCGGCCGCCAGTTGTTCGGCGCGGTGGACACCCGCGAGATCGCCGCCGAAATCTCCGAACGGCTGCGCGAGGAACTGGACTACGAGCATGAAGCGGCGGCCATGCGTCTCTACCGCGCCTTCTTCGAGGGCCGCTCCGACATCGCCGTTCCCGCGCCCGACGAGGCCCTCTCCACCGGCCGGCTGCTGACCATGGAGTGGCTGGAGGGACGCGGCCTGCAGAGCTTCAAAAGCGCCGATCAGGAAACCCGCAACCGTCTCGCCAAGCTGCTGTTCGAGGCCTGGTGGACGCCCCTGATCAAGATCGGCGTCATTCATGGCGATCCGCACCTGGGCAACTACAGCTTCACCGACGGGGCGGGGCGCCTGAACCTGCTGGATTTCGGCTGCATCCGCGTCTTTCCGCCCGCCTTCGTGGGCGGGGTGGTCCAGCTCTTCAGGGCGATGGTCGCCGGCGACCGGTCCGGCGAGGCGGCGGCCTATCGCGCCTGGGGCTTCGCCGGACTGACCGACGATCTGATGGACGTGCTCGGCATCTGGGCGCGGTTCATCTACGGCCCCCTCCTCGACGATCGCGTCCGCACCGTCGCCGACGGGGTTAGCCCCGGCGCCTATGGCCGCCGCGAGGCCTTCCAGGTGAAGCGCACCCTGGAGGAAAAAGGCCCGGTCACCATCCCCCGCGAGTTCGTGTTCATGGACCGCGCCGCCATCGGCCTGGGCTCCGCCTTTCTCCACCTGGACGCGGCGCAGAACTGGCGGCGCCTGTTCGAGGCGTCCCTGGAGGGGTTTTCGGAGGCGGCGCTGGCGGAGCGGCAGTCGGCGGCGCTGGCGGCGACGGGGCTGGCATAGTCGCCGTCGCCATACACATGGAGGACTGGCTCCCGGCTTGCCATTTTTCAAACGCTTGTTAGTCAGGGCGGTCGCCCGAATGGACGGGCCTTTTTCCAAGGATGGACATGGCCGACCAACGCCTCGAGGACGACGCGCCGGTCAGGCTCGAATCCAGCCTGCCGCCCGAGATCGGATCGCCGCTGGCGCGGTTCGCGGGCGCCGAGCCGGAAAGCCCGACGTGGTTCAAGGCGGCGCTGGCCCAGGCGCCCGAGCGAACATTGGTCTCTGTCCTGGGCGCGAACATCGAGCTCCTCACCTGGGGTGAAATCGGCAAACCCGGCCTGATCTTCATTCACGGCAACAGCGCCCACGCTGACTGGTGGAGCTTTATCGCGCCCTTCTTCGCCGATCGCTATCGCGTGGCGGCCCTGTCGCTTTCCGGAATGGGCGCCTCGGACTGGCGCGAGATCTACACCTTCGAGACCTTCGCCACCGAAATCCACCAATGCGCGCGGGCGGCGGGCCTTTACGAGGCGGGCGTCGCGCCGGTCTATATCGGCCATTCCTTCGGCGGCTCGCAGGCCTTCTATTCAGCCTGCCGCCATCCGGGGCGGATGAGCGCCTGCGTGCTGGTGGATACCGGTTTCGGCGGGCCGCCGACCAAGGCGCAGCTTGAGGCGTGGGAGAAAGAGGAGCGCGATCAAGGACGGCCGAACCGCTGGCGTCGTCCGACCGGGGGACCACGCCCAAATCGGGTCTATCCCACGCTGAAGGACGCCCTGGCGCGCTTTCGATTCATGCCGCCGCAGGTTCCGGGAAACCTCTACATCGCTGATTTCATCGCCCGCCGTTCGCTCAAGCGGGCGCCGATGACGGAAGGTCCCGGCGAAGGATGGACGTGGCGTTTCGATCCGCTGCTGTGGGACAAGCTCGATCGTTCCGGGATGAGCGAACTCAGCGTCCAGGGCGCCGCGCCCCTGGCTCACATCTGGGGCGACAAGTCCGAGATCATCCGGCGCCACGCCATGCCCGGGCGGGGCGCCGACCTTATCCCCGCCTCCGCCCCTCACATCGTCATCCCGGAGAGCGAGCATCACGTCATGGTCGATCAACCCCTGGCCCTGGTCGCTGCGCTGCGCGCGCTTCTCGCCGCTTGGCCGCCTTGAGCGCCGCGCCGCCCTGGTGTAGCACCGGCGGCGCGCGCCTAATTTCCGACGGAGACTTAAGCCGGCCATGGCCGAACTCGCTTCCGACTATCATCACGGTGACCAGGACGCTTCCGCTCAGGTGCGGAGCTACCAGAGGTTCAACGCTCTGACCAAGTGGGCGGCGCTGCATCTGGCGGTGCTGATCCTCACCTTCAGCCTGTGGTTCTGTGTCGGCGCCGGCTTTTTCGGCGGCCTTATTCCCGGCTTGATCCTGTTCGCGGTTGGAGTCTGGTTCCTGCGCCGCAAGCAAACTCCGCCAGAGATTTAAGCATATCAGCATGGCCACCGTCGCCGTGACCAGAGAGCGCCACGTCGGCGAAACCCGCGTGGCGATCACGCCGGACGCGGTGAAGAAGCTGCTTGGCCTTGGGCTCACGGTGGTGGTCGAGGCGGGGGCCGGCCTCGCCGCGTCGGCGGCCGACGCCGACTATGCCGCGGCCGGGGCGAGGCTCGCTCCCGATCTCGCTGGAACCCTCGACGGGGCCGACATCCTGCTCAAGGTTCGTGGCCCGGAACAGGAGGAGATCGCCGCCTTGAAGGCCGGCGCCGTCGTGGTAGGCCTGCTCAATCCCCATCAGGACCGGGCGCTGGTCGAGGCGCTGGCCCGTGGGCGCCTTACCGCGTTCGCCATGGAGTTCGTGCCGCGCATCAGCCGTGCCCAGGCGATGGACGCCCTTTCCAGCCAGGCCAATCTGGCCGGCTACCGGGCGGTCATCGAAGCCGCGCAGGCCTACGGGCGGGCTCTGCCGATGATGATGACGGCGGCTGGCACGATCGCGCCGGCCAAGGTGTTCGTCATGGGAGCCGGGGTGGCGGGCCTTCAAGCCATCGCCACGGCCAGGCGCCTGGGCGCCGTGGTCAGCGCCACCGACGTGCGCCCGGCCGCCAAGGAGCAGGTCGAATCCCTGGGCGCCAAGTTCGTCGCCGTGGAGGACGAGGAGTTCAAGGCCGCCGAAACCGCCGCCGGCTACGCCAAGGAGATGAGCGCCGAGTACGGCGCCAAACAGGCCGCCCTGGTCTCCGACCACATCAGGAAGCAGGACATCGTCATCACCACCGCCCTGATCCCCGGCCGCCCGGCCCCCAGGCTGGTCAGCGCCGAGCAGGTCGCGTCGATGAAAAGCGGATCGGTGATCGTCGATCTGGCCGTCGAGCAGGGTGGCAACGTCGAAGGCGCGAGGGCGGACGAGGTCGTCGAGACCGGCGGGGTTAAGATCGTCGGCATCGCCAATCTGCCCGGGCGGATCGCCGCCGACGCTTCGGCCCTCTATGCGCGCAACTTGACCGCCTTCGTCGGCTTGATGATCGACAAGACCGGCGCGGTAGCCCCGGATCTGGACGACGAAATCCTCAAGGGCGCGCTGATCGCCCACGGCGGCGTCGTCACCCATCCCGCCCTGCGAACGGCCTAAAAAGGAGCCCGAGATGGACGCCGTCGATCCCACCGTCTTTCGCCTGGCGATCTTCGTCCTGGCCATCTTCGTCGGCTACTATGTGGTGTGGAGCGTGACCCCGGCCCTGCATACGCCGCTGATGGCGGTGACCAACGCCATCTCCTCGGTGATCATCGTCGGCGCGCTGATCGCCGCGGCCGCCCATGGGGTAGGCCGGGATCCGGCCGCCCACACGGTGTGGATCTCCAAGGCCGCCGGCGCCGCGGCGGCCGGGCTGGTCTCGGTGAACATCTTCGGCGGTTTCCTGGTCACCCAGCGCATGCTCGGCATGTACCGCAAGAAAGAGAAGACCAAGTGAGCCGGGCGGCGGGACGGGGAAGACCATGAACGCCAACCTCGCGGCGCTCGCCTATCTTCTGTGC
>JALYTR010000242.1 GCA_030854165.1 Pseudomonadota bacterium
CCTGACGTAGGAGCGGTCCGGCCACAGAAAGACGTTCTTGGCCGTCTGCTGGCTGATCGTCGAGCCGCCGCGGATGCGGCCGGGGCGCGTCTCGTTGTGCCGCAGGGCCTTGTCGATGGCGTTGAAATCGAAGCCGTGGTGGGCGCAGAACCGCGAATCCTCCGAGGCGATCACGGCGCGGACCATATCCGGCGAGATCCGCGAGATCGGCGCCCAGCGGTGCTCCATGCCCCTTCCCTGAAAGGAGCGCTCGATCATCAGCAGAGTGATCGGCGGCGGTACGAAGCGGTAGATCGCCACCCAGAGCGGCGGGACGATCAGCAGCGCCAGCAGCAGGGTGACCAGCAGGTTGCGCAGCAGGCGGATCAGGCCGCCTCGGCGGCGGGAGGGAAGCTTCGGCATCGCCGCTTTCTAGCGCCTCCCGGCGGACCGGTGCTAGGGATGCCGCGCCGTTGAACGTCTCGGGCGGTGCTGAAAAACGGGCAGGCGTAAAGGTGAATGTCAGCGAGGCCATGGAGCGGCGGATATCGGTGCGCGCCTTCAAGCCGGACCCGGTGGAGGGCGCCGTGGTGCGGGAGATTCTCGAAGCCGCCGCCCGCGCCCCATCCGGCGGCAATCTGCAGCCCTGGCGGGTCTATGCCCTGGCCGGCGAGCCTCTGGCGCGGTTCAAGGTCCTGGCCGCCGCGTCGCCCCTGGAGGAGCCGGAATACGCGGTCTATCCAGCCAAGCTATGGGAGCCGTTCCGCACCCGCCGCTATCAATGCGGCGAGGATCTCTACGGGTCGATCGGCGTCGGCCGCGATGATCGGCCGGCCCGGTTCGCCCACCTGGCCCGGAATCTCGATTTCTTCGGCGCGCCGGTCGGCCTGTTCTTCTGCCTCGACCGCAATCTGGGACCGCCGCAATGGGCCGACGTCGGCATGTATATGCAGAGCGTTATGCTGCTGGCCGTCGAGCGGGGCCTCGACACCTGCCCCCAGGAATTCTGGGCTCGCTATCCGCGCCTCGTCGGCGGCTTCATTGGAATCCCGGACGACCATATGGTCTTCTCCGGCATGGCGCTTGGCTATCGTGGCGACGCCCACCCCATCAACGCCTGGCGGACCCGCCGCGATCCCTTCGAGCTCTGGTGCGAGATGGAGGGTTTCGACGATTAGAGTTGCGACGCCATGCCCTCCGACTTGGTCTTTACATCGACGGTCATCCGCGCCATGGGTGTTTTTCGGCTCGAAACGGACCGTTGAAACGGCTCCGGCGTTAGGGAGTATTCCATGGCTGCGAAGCTTTCCGGAGGCGGGGGCGGCAAGTTCGACCTCGGGCAGAACAGCGACATGAACGTCACCCCCTTCGTGGACGTGATGCTCGTGCTCCTGATCATCTTCATGGTGGTCGCGCCCCTGGCGACGGTGTCAATTCGCCTCGACCTGCCGCCGGCCACGCCGCCGCCGCCCAATGCCCATGACAAACCGCCGACGTTTATCTCCATTCAGGACAGCGGCCAGATTTTCGTCTCGTTCGGCAAGACGGACATTCGCCCCTCGTCCATGGCGGGCCTGGCCACCGATCTGCCCGCCTCCCTTGGCGTCGCCAATCCGACCAATGAGCGGATCTTCATCCGCGCCGACCGCCATGTGCGCTATCGCCAGTTCATGGACGTGATCAACCAGCTGCAGCTCGACGGCTACTACAAGATCGGCCTCATCGCCGAGGATCTCGGCGGCGGTTAGGGCGCAGGGCCGGGCGCGCCACGTTGACTTGGCGGGGCGCGCGCGTATAAGCCTTGCCTCCCTCGCCCGCCGCTCTGTTCGCGGGCGTCGTCCTTTCGCCTATCCGTTCCTCCTCTTCTTATTTTCTTCCAAGGCGCCAATCGATGTACGCTGTGATCAAGACCGGCGGCAAACAGTACCGGGTTCAAGCGGGCGGTCTGCTCATCGTCGAAAAGCTCGACGGCGAGCCGGGCGCCAAGCTTGCTTTCGACCAGGTGCTGATGATCGGCGAGGGCGCGGCGGTGACGCTGGGCGAACCCACGGTAGCCGGCGCCAGCGTGAGCGCCACCCTAGTCGAGACCCGCAAGGGCGAGAAGATCAAGGTGTTCAAGAAAATCCGGCGACAGGGTTATCGGCGCACGCGCGGCCATCGCCAGTTCCAATCGGTTCTGCGGGTCACCGGCATCGCCGGCGACGGCAAGAGCGAGACCTGGGACGGGACGGTGGATCTGACCCCTCTGGCCACCCTCAACGCCCGCGCCCGCAATCTGGCCCGAGGCATGGAGGCTGCGCAGGCCAAGCGGTCGGCCGACAAGACCGCCAAGGCGGCGAAGCCGGTCGCGCCGGCCAAGTCGAAGGCCGCCAAGCCGGCTTCGAAAAAGGCTTCCGCCCAAGCCAAGGTCGCCAAACCCGCGCCGCCCGCGAAAGCCGGGGCCAAGGCGGCGCCCACGCCGACCAAAGCGCCCAAGATCGCGGCGTCCGCCAAGGCCAAGGCGGAAACGAAGCCCGCCACGCCCGCCAAGGTCCACGCCAAGACGGCGCCGGGCAAGCCGAAGGCGCCCAAGGCCGCCGTTCCGACCAAGCACGCTCCGGCGAAAAAGGCCGCCGCCAAATCGGCGCCGACCAAGGTCGTCGCTGAAAAGCCGGCCGCCAAAAAAGCCGCCACCAAAAAACCCTCCAAGGCGGCCAAGCCGACCGGCAAGAAAGGCTAGATCATGGCTCACAAGAAATCCGGCGGCTCCTCGCGCAACGGCCGCGACTCGGCCGGCCAACGCCTGGGCGTCAAGAAGTTCGGCGGCGAAGCGGTGCTCGCCGGCAACATCCTCATCCGCCAGCGCGGCACCAAATTCTTCGCCGGCGACAATGTCGGCATGGGCAAGGACCACACCCTCTTCGCCCTCGAAACCGGGGCGGTGAAGTTCATCACCCGCAAGGCCGACCGGACCTATGTGACGGTGGTCCCGGCGCCGGCGGCGCAAGCCAAGTAGTCGATCCGAAGCCACCCTCCGGATCGCCTTAAGCAAAAGCGATCCGGGCCGGCACGAGGGAGCGGGAGGCCCGGAGCGGCCATCCCGCTCTTTTTTTGCCTCCAGGGGAGGATGCGACCATGGGCGGCGAGATTTCCTGGCCCACTCTGAGGACCCAGCGTCTGATCCTTCGGAGCCCGCGCGCCGACGATGCGCCGCGCATGGCGCGGCTCGCCAACGACTTCGAGATCGCCAGGATGACCACCCGCATTCCCCATCCCTTCGCCATCGAGCACGCGGAGACCTTCATCGCGCGCATGGAGCGGCGCGATCCATCCCGCGAGGCTGTGTTCGCGATCGAAAGCGAGAATGATGACCTGCTTGGTGTCCTGGGCCTGCACCCCGGGCCGGCCGGGACGGAAATCGGCTATTGGCTCGGCCGGCCCTTCTGGGGTCATGGCTTCGCTACCGAGGCGGCCAGGGCCGCCCTTGCCTGGGCCAGCACCGACTGGGGTCGGCGTTTCATCGTCTCGGGCCATTTCGCCGACAACACCGCCTCCGCCCAGGTCCTGATCAAGACGGGCTTTCTCTACACCGGCGCGGTGACGCCGCGACATTGCCTGGCGCGGGGCGAAGAGGCGGCGACGCGGATGATGGTGTGGCTGGCGTGACGGGCCTTAAAAGCGCGGGCGATGCCTGAGGCGCGAAAAGGGGGCTGACATCGCCCCTTTCCCGCGCTATATGAGCCTTCACATCGTCCGTTGGCGCTGGATGGCGCTTACGAGCGGCGGCCCCTGAAAAGGCCAGCCGCTTTTTGTTTGTCTTGAGGGAACCTAAGTGCGCGGCAAGACCGCCGAGGACCAGAGGCTGCTCGAACTGCTCGACCCCGTCGCCGACGCCGCGGGCTATGCGATCGTGCGTCTGCGGCTGATGGGCGGCGATCGGGCGCGGCGGCTGCAGATCATGGCCGAGCGGCCCGACGGGACCCTGCCGGTTGAGGATTGCACCACCCTTGCACGGGCGATCTCACAGGTCATGGACGCCGCCGATCCGGTCGCCGGGGAATATCTGCTGGAGGTTTCCAGCCCCGGCATCGACCGGCCGCTGACCCGCCTGGAGGATTTCGAGACCTGGCAGGGCTGCGAGGCGCGGATCGAGATCGATCGGCTAGCTGAGGGCCGCAAGCGCTTCAAGGGCGTCCTGGCCGGCGTCGAAGGCGATCACGTCGGCATCGACCAGGAAGGCGAGGCGGAAACCGCCCTGCTGCCCTTCACCTGGATCGTGGAAGCCAAACTCATTGTCACCGACGCACTGATGGCGCGCGGCGCCGCGGCCAGAGCCGCGCGCCTCTCTTCCCCCTCCGGGGGAAGTACCGCCGAAGGCGGGGATGGGGG
>JALYTR010000243.1 GCA_030854165.1 Pseudomonadota bacterium
GGGCAAGACTTCGTGCCGGAGCCAGCTTTCCCAGATGAACACCGCCCCCGGCGCCGGCGTCAGGGTGACGAACGACGCCGCGGCCTCCCCCGCGTCCGGCCGCCTCGGCGGGGCGGCCATCATCAGCGGCAGACGGGGATCCTCCAGCCGCAGACCGCCGGCCCCCGGCGGCGTGGCGACATAGACGACGCCCGACAGCACACTGTGCGGATGGATGTGCCCTGAATGCGCCGCGCCGGGCTTAAGGACGCTCACCCACAGGCTGTCGAGCCTCAGCCGCCCGCGCGGACCCAGATCGAAGGCCAGGGCGTCGCCAAACGCATGGACGTGCCGGTCCAGCCGCCGCTTCAGATCGCCGAACACCGTCGCCCGCGTGGGCAGATCGTCCAGCGACGCATAGGAGGTGTAACCGCCGAAACCGTTGGCCTGGCACCAGGCCCGCCCCGCCCGATCCTCGGCCGCCAGCATGGCGCAGGCGTCCGCCAGTTCGGCGTTGAAGGCGGAAAACCCCAGATCGTCGGCGATGGAGGCTTCATAGATCTGAGTTGCGAAGAGGGTCCGGAGGCTCGGCATGGAGTGCGCGAGCCTAAAGGCTTCGATCATCGTCGAATAGCCGCCCTGAGCGCCAGAGCGTTGCCGGCCGCCGCCCCCAAGGCTGTATTGTCGAAAATACACCAGTTCGCCTTGGCGTCGTCGCGCGCCATCCGTTCTTCCAAATCCGCCAACGCTCGGGCCTGATAGGCGGAATAGTAGACCCTCGGCGATCCATGCAGCCGGTAGTAGCTCAGGCCTCGCCAGCCGCCCGGCGCGCCGGCGCCGGGATGGAGGGCCGGATCGGCCGCCACCCGGGCGATCCGTCGCTCGGCCAGCCAGCGATCGACCCGCGGCTCGAACCAGCTCGCGTGACGGGGCTCGCAAGCCAGCACATAGTCGCCGCACGCGCGCAGACGGGCACAGAAGATGCCGAACACACGAGCGTCGAAGGCCAGGCTGGGCGGAAGCTGGACCAGCAGGGGTCCAAGCTTGCGGCCCAAGACTCCGACCGCCTCCAGAAACGCTCGCATGGGCTCCTCGACGCCAACCAGACGCGCTTCGTGCGTGATAGCTTTGGGAAATTTCACGGCGAACCGGAAGTCGACACCGACCGAACTTGCCCACCGCTCGAAGGTCTCATGCCGGTGAACGCGCCTGAAGGTGGTGTTGATTTCCACCGCGTCGAACACCCGTCCATATCGCTCCAGGACGCTACCCTCGCCCGGAAACGCGGTCGCGGTCTCGCGCGGAATTCCCCACCCCGCCGTCCCGACCCTGATCCTCGTGGCTTGCGCGGCCAACAAAGAAGCCGAGCCGCCTTCCAGGGGTTCGGCCGCGTCAAACGCCATGCTAGGAAGCTCTCCCATGGAGGCGGATATGCCGGTTATCGACGTTCAAAGCATCCCTGTGGTGGAAAAGCGGCCGGGCTGGCGCGGGCGGCTCTTCCATTCGGCGAACATGACCTTCAGCCACTGGGACTTCGACGCCGGGGCGACGATCCACGAACATTTTCATCCGCAGGAAGAGGTCTGGGAGCTCGTCACCGGAGAGGTCGAACTGACGATCGATGGGACGACCTACATCGCCAGACCCGGCATGGCCGCCATCGTGCCGGCCGATACCGCCCACTCGGCAAAAGCGCTTACCGACGGCAGGGCCATCGTCATCGATTATCCGCTCCGCCTGGGTTTTTGAGCTTGGCCGACGCGGAGCGCAGGCAGCTCCGATGATCGTAGCGTCCTGCCATTGCGGCGCGGTGCGGCTTGAGATCGCGCGGGCGCCCGACAGCGTCACCGACTGCAACTGCTCGATCTGCCGGCGCCTGGGCGTCCTTTGGGCCTATTACCATCCCCACGATGTGGCGATCGTCGGTGCGCCGAACGCGACCACGCCCTACGCCTGGGACGACAAGTCCATCGCCTTCCATCACTGCAAGGTCTGCGGCTGCGCGACCCATTGGGCAAGCCTCGAAGAGCCTCCCATCGACCGGATGGGCGTCAACGCGCGCCTCATGGATCCGGCGGTTCTGGCGGCCGCGAAAGTCCGCCGGCTCGACGGCGCGGAGACGGAGCGGTATTTCGACGCGTGATGCCCTCGTCGGCCGCGCGTCCCGCGACGACGCGCCGCTGGACAAGGCGCGCGGCGCGCGGCCATAAGGCCCGCGAAACCATGGACGCCGCGTCCGAACTGACGACCGCCCGATCGGCCTTGCAGCAAACAAAGGTTCCCCCATGCGCCGCCCGCCACTCAAAGCCGCCTCGCTCGCGGCCATGCTCATTCTTCCCACCAGCCTGATGGCCGCGCCCACGTTCCTTCCGGCGAGCAACCCCCTGGCCAGCGTCTCGACCCTGCCCTTCGAGGCGCCCAGGTTCGATCAGATCAAGGACGGCGACTACCAGCCGGCCATCGACGCGGGCATGGCGCAGTATCGGGCCGAGGCCGAGGCGATCGGCGCCAATCCGGCCGCCCCGACCTTCGACAACACCATCACCGCCCTCGAGAAGGCCGGGCAGCTTCTGACTCGCGCCAACAATCTGTTCCAGAACCTGGTGGCGTCGAACACCTCGGACGCCCTGGACAAGGTCAATCAGGACGAGGCGCCAAGGCTCCAGGCGCTGAACGACGCCATCCTGCTCAACGCCAAGCTCTTCGCCCGCGTGAAGACGCTCTACGATGCGCGTGAGAGCCTTGGCCTCAACGCCGATCAGAAGTTCCTCGTTCTGCGCTATTATCGCCGCTTCGTTCACGCCGGCGCCGAGCTTCCCGCCGCCGACAAGGCGACGCTGGCCGACCTCAACGGCAAGATCGCCACCCTGCAGGCCCAGTACCAGAGCCGGCTTCTGGCCGCCGCCAACGCCGGCGCGGTGGTGGTTTCCGACAAGGCGGAGCTGGATGGGCTCTCCGACGCCGAAATCGCGGTCGCCGCCGACGCGGCCAAGGCGCGCAAGCTCGACGGCAAATATGTCATCGTGCTCACCAACACGACCCAGCAGCCGATCCTGGCGTCGCTGAAGAACCGCGCCCTGCGGACACGCATCCTGGCGTCGTCCGAATCGCGCGGCGACCGGGCCGGTCCCACCGATCTGCGCGACATCATTTCAACCCTGGCCATGCTTCGCGCCCAGAAAGCCAAGCTGCTCGGATTTCCCGACTACGCCGCCTACGTCATGGTCGATCAGATGGCCAAAAACCCCGAAACGGCCAAGAAGCTTCTCACCGATCTGGTTCCCGCCGCCACTGGTAAGGCCAAGGCCGAGGCGGCCGAGATCCAGGCCTTGATCGATCAGCAGAAAGGCGGCTTCATCCTGGGCGCCCAGGACTGGGAGTTCTATGCCGATCAGGTGCGCAAGGCGAAATACAGCCTCGACGATGCGCAGGTGAAACCCTATTTCGAACTGAACCGGGTGCTCCAGGACGGCGTGTTCTTCGCCGCAAACCAGCTCTACGGGATCACCTTCAAGGAGCGAAAGGACCTGCCGGTCTATCAACCGGATGTGCGCGTCTTCGAAGTGTTCGACGCCGACGGTAAGTCATTGGCCCTCTTCTACGCCGACTACTTCGCCCGACCCAACAAGAGCGGTGGGGCCTGGTGCAACTACATCAATCAGCCGAGCGGTCTGGATAAGCGCAAACCGGTGATCGTCAACGTGGCCAACTTCACCAAGCCGGCCGCCGGAGAGCCGGCCTTGATCAGCTTTGACGACGTGACGACCATGTTCCACGAGTTCGGCCACGCCCTGCACGCCATGTTCTCGGTGCAATACTATCCCACCGAAAACGGCTTCAACCTGCCCACCGACGTGATCGAATTCCCCTCGCAGTTCAACGAACACTGGGCCCTCGATCCCACCGTGTTCGCCCACTATGCGAGGCACTACAAGACGGGCGAGGCCATGCCCCAGGCCCTGGTGGACAAGATCAAGGCGGCGCGCACCTACGGCGACGGCTACGCCACCACCGAACTTCTCGCCGCCGCCCTGCTCGATCTGGAATGGCACGGCCTGGCCGCCGACGCGCCCAAGCAGGACCCCGATACGTTCGAGGCGGCGGCGTTGAAAAAGGACGCGGTCGATCTGGTCCAGGTCCCGCCGCGCTATCGCAGTCCCTATTTCCTGCACATCTGGGCCAACGGCTATGAGTCCAACTACTATTCCTACACCTGGGGCGAGATTCTCGACGACGACGCCTTCGAGTGGTTCACCGAGCATGGCGGCCTCACCCGCGCCAACGGCCAGCGCTTCCGCGACAAGATGCTCGGCCCCGGCTACACCGCCGACCCCATGGCCCTCTACCGCGAT
>JALYTR010000244.1 GCA_030854165.1 Pseudomonadota bacterium
GTGCTGTTGTACGTCAAGCGCTCCCTGCCCCTGCGCAACGTCGAGGACCTGCTGGCCGAGCGGGGCGCGACTGTTTCGGCATTTTTCCGGCATTAGGTAGCAAACACACCTAGCCAATTCGGCCCCCTAATGCCGTCAAGGGAGCCAAGCAAAGTGTCAAACTTCCCAATGCCTCTGGAGACAGAGGATGGAGTTCAGAGAGAAAGATTCGACGGGCGCCCGGAGTCCGGGCAGGGTCGGAAAATGGAAGCCCGCTTCTCTGGAAAAGTGGCAGCGTTCGCCTTTAACTCGCTCATCCCGTGCGTGGCCGGCGCCATGATCGCCAATATTTCTCCCACCGTGGGTTTCTCCATCATAGTCCTGGGCGCCGTTGCTGGAATAGGCGACCTTTTATGGGTGCTTTTTCCGCACACTCCATGGAGGAGAAAACTTGCGCCAATCCTACTAGGGTGTCTCCTCTTGATGGCCCTTGGTTTTCTGGGACTCTGGTATTGGCAAAGCCGTCTCCACCCCCCGGTTCACGCATCAACGGCCAAATCGGCACCCGCATCGGGTGCCGCGACCACGGACATTCGGGCCAACTGTGTGATAACCGGTGGCCATCACAATCAGAACCGCTGCTGACACAACGGTCGCGGCTGACCAGCTGCCTCATAGTCGCCGCCCTCATGTCCGCGCCACCGCTCGGTCATGCCGCTTCGCGTGTTCCACTTCCGGACAGCACGTCCCGCGTATCTGTGCTGGCTAAATGCGCGATTCTTGGTGGGCAGAACAATAGCAATAATTGTAAAGAGGTCATTATCAGGAAGTATTACGCCGTCTCTAAGTACGAAGGGATCCTTAAGCCTTCCAACGATGCCGTACCAATATCATGCGGCCCAGAGTTTTTTGAACTAGCAATTAAAGCCGGCAACAATATTCTGACCTCTCGCATATATCCATACAACGTAATTGTAGCTGACGATAGGCCGATTGTGCAGATCGATAAAAAGGAACATTCCATTATTATTAAGGAATTGCGAGTGTTCGATGATCGGCAAAATGTGGTAGTCCATATACAAGACAACAGGTTCTGGGTACTCCGCGACTCCCGCCTAGAGCGACCAGATTCTAGCACGCTAGTGGTCTACGATCACAATGACGATCAAGTTCTTAGAATCAGATATTCGAACCCTCACGTAATTTCGCTTGAGGGGATATTTCGTAACAACCAACTGACCGTTACGCTCGCCCCAGACTATATACAAATCGACAAATTTTACCTGACAAAAGATTGTCTCATCGGTACACTAATCCTAACGGCGGATGGAGTCAGCCTTGGCAATGTACCGGTTAAGTAGCATTTTTATGCATTAAGAGATTTATTGGGCCTCGTGCAATCTAACCGTATGAGCCCCAATGGCCGTTAGGCATTGAACGAAGAACCCCGCCGAGAATCCGCCCCGGCTGATCTTATTCCGCAGGTTCGCCTCTGTCTCGCTTGTCCCTAGCTCGCCGAGCTTCGCCACCAAGTCTCGATATGTCAGGTGGCGCCGGGCGATCTCCGCTTTGAGGATACCCTTCGCTTCGTCATTCCAGTCTTTCGCCATAGCCGTCTCCAAAAATCGTTCGTTTATCACCATAAACGATGCGATTGTCGTTGACAATGATACGCGATGTAACCATAACAGGTGCACACGCATCGGATATGGTTATGAAAACGCCCGGACAACACTTCCTCCTTTCAGCCGCCGCCCGCACCCTGTCGCTGGCGAAGGTCATGCGTATGTCGGACGATGAAGCGTTCGACGCTTTCAAGGCGATCCGCTGGGCGGACAACGGCGGCGCGGCCCATTGCCACAAGTGCGGCTGTGTCGCGATCTACACGTTCCGCGCTCGCCGGCTTTTCAAGTGCCAAGGCTGCAACACGCAATTCACCGTCACGTCAGGTTCAATCTTCGCCAGCCGCAAGATGGCCCTTCGCGATATCCTCGCCGCCATCGCGATCTTCGTGAACGGCGCCAAGGGCCACAGCGCGCTTCAACTGAGCCGCGATCTGGATTGCCAATACAAGACGGCCTTCGTTCTTCTCCACAAGCTCCGCGAGGCCCTGGGCGTCGCTACAGGCCGCTCGCCTCTCAAAGGTGATATCGAGATCGACGGGGCCTATTTCGGCGGCTACATCAAGCCCGCCAACTACAAGGAACACCGCGTTGACCGGCGCACGTCGCTCGCCCGCAACGGCAAGCGTCAGGTGGTGGTGGTCATGCGCGAGCGGGACGGCAAGACGCTTCCCTTCGTCGCCAAGTCGGAAAACGCGGGCGTTCCAATGATCGCCGCCAACGCCGCCGAAGGCTGCACCATCTACGCCGACGAAGCGTCGTCATGGGACGATCTGGACGCGCGCTTCCTGACGAAGCGGATCAATCACAGCGTTTGCTATAGCGACGGCAACGCTTGCACGAACATGGCCGAGAGCTTCTTTAGCCGCATCCGCCGCGCCGAGATGGGCATTCACCACCACATCGCCGGCCCGTATCTCCACGCTTACGCCGATGAAATGGCGTGGCGCGAGGATAACCGGCGGGTGTCCAACGGTGAGCAATACCTACTCGCCACGGGCGCCGCGTTGACGCATCCCGTCAGCCGCCAGTGGAAGGGCTATTGGCAGCGCGCGGCGGCTTAGGCCGGTTTGTGACAGACCTTGCTCATGGCGATGCAGGAATTGCCGCACGCCTTGCCCTTGACGCAATGCGGGGCGCCGGCCTTAGCCGCCATGGGCGCGGGCGTAGGCGTGGCCGCCGGCGCGGTTGCGGCGGCCGGGCATTTCATGAATTTGCCGGTCGCCGGGTCCTTGCAAGCCTTGGCGTCGGCCGCGCTCGCGCCGAGCGCGAGGATCATGGCGAGAGTGAGAATGCGGTTCATGGTAGTCCCTCCGGGAGAATTCGAGGGGACAGGTTGCGCTCACCCTGACGAATTGGCAACGGGGCACCCTAACGCGGGATGAATTGGGTTAAATCGGGCGAAAAAGTTTACCATACTTCTTGACGGCCGTCCGGTGACCGTGGCACGGACAGCATCAAGATATGGTATGTTAAGAGCTTGATGAGTGGACAGGCCGCACCTAAGTGGCGCGACCTGTCCGGGTTGCCGGCACCTTACCGACCTGCGAGCCATAGCGATTCGCGAGATCAACATGGCCCTCCAACGGCGAAGAATCGCCGCTCGTATCACCCTGATAAGGCGCCTCGCAGGCGCGAGTCTAGCGATCCCTTAGTAATCGCCGAGCTTTTTAGTCATGCTGATATGCACATGTCTTTATGTGCCGATATCAGCCATCCCTTATATTCCCCGACCATCTCCGCGCCTGTCGCCAGCCCGTCAACGCGCAACGTCGTCAGGCAAGCCCCGATCCTCTTACGAAGGATCACAAACGTCGCCTGATCGGCGTGGAGGCCGCGCGCTGCGATCCAAGCCTCTGTCACGGCCGCCGACGTGATCGGTCCCGTAGCCTCACGCAAGGCCGTCAGCACGAAGCGGCGCACGGTCCCCTTCTTGGCCCGGTGCTTCGTGGCGTAGCGTTTCACGGCCCGTGGCGTGGCCTCTGGATCGAATAGGGCGATGGCCGCGTCCAGGTGGTCAAGATCGCAAGTGACCTTGTGTAGCTCGCCCTCTAGGCCCTTGCGGAACGCGGCCAGCTCGGCTCGTTTGCGGACCAGGCCGGCGACGGTGTTCGGTGCTTCCATGCCGAACAATTTACCCCCGGACCCCCGAAGAGGGCAGGCGGGTTAAGGTGTGTTTGCTACCTAATGCCGCTGAATTCCGGCAGTTCGTCCAGGAAGAGGACGCCGTTGTGGGCCAGCGACACCTCGCCCGGCTTCACCTTCAGGCCGCCGCCGGTAAGCGCGGCCATGCTGGCCGAGTGGTGGGGGGCGCGGAAGGGCCGCTCGCGGGTCAGCGTGCCCTTGGCGATCAGGCCGGCGATGGAATGGACCATGGAGGTCTCCAGGAGCTCGGCGGCGGTGAGCGGCGGCAGGAGGCCAGGCAGGCGCTGGGCCAGCATGGATTTGCCCGATCCGGGCGGGCCCACATAGAGCAAATTGTGGCCGCCAGCCGCGGCGATCTCAAGGGCGCGCTTGGCGTTCTCCTGGCCCTTGACGTCTCTCAGGTCCGGCCCCGGGGCCCCGTCGATCATCGGTCCGGGCTTGGGCGCGCCGAGGATCTGGCTGCCGCGGAAATGGTTGACCAGCGCGATCAGAGAGCGGGGCGCCAGTATGGCGGTTTCCCCGGCCCAGGCCGCTTCAGGTCCGCAGGCCTCGGGACAGATCAGTCCTAGCCCCATTGAGC
>JALYTR010000245.1 GCA_030854165.1 Pseudomonadota bacterium
GGTCATGGCGGTTGTTATGCGAAAGTATCTTCTGATCGGCGCTTCGGCGTTTATTCTGGGCGCCGGCTCCATGGCCTATCTGAGCCAGACGGCCCTGGCGACACCGCAGCCGCGCGCCCAGACCTATCACATGCTCGAACTGTTCGGGAACGTCCTTGATACGGTGGACCGCCAGTATGTGACGTCGGTGGACGACAAGACCCTGATCGAGGCGGCCTTGAACGGCATGCTTACCTCCCTCGATCCGCACTCCGATTATCTGAATCCCGAAGCCTTCGCCGACATGCAGGACCAGACCCGCGGCGAATATGGCGGCCTGGGCCTGGAGATCACCACCGAGGACGGGGTGGTCAAGGTCATCTCGCCCATCGACGGCACCCCCGCCGCGCGGGCCGGGATCAAGCCTGGCGACTACATCACCGCGGTGAACGGCGAGACCGTCCTGGGCCTGTCGGTGAACGACGCGGTCAAGCAGATGCGCGGCAAGGCCGGCGAAGCGGTGACCCTGACCATTGCTCGCGAGAAGACCGATCCCTTCGACGTGAAGATGGTCCGGGAGATCATCCAGCCCAAGTCGGTGACCTATCACGCCGAGGGCGACTATGGGTACCTGCGCCTGTCGGGCTTCAACGAGAAGGCCACCGACGAGACCCGCGCCGCCATCGACGACCTGCGCGCCAAGAACCCGCACCTCAAGGGCCTGGTTCTGGATCTGCGCAACAACCCCGGCGGCCTGCTCGACCAGGCGGTGGGCGTCTCCGACCTGTTCCTGAACGGCGGCGAGGTGGTCTCCCAGCGCGGGCGCGACCCGCACGATATCGAGCGCTACAACGCCAAGCCCGGCGTCAAGCTGGGCGGCCTGCCGGTGGTGGTGCTGATCAATTCCGGCACCGCCTCGGCCGCCGAGATCGTGGCCGGCGCCCTTCAGGATCGCCATCGGGCCGAAATCGTCGGCCTGACCAGTTTCGGCAAGGGATCGGTGCAGACCGTGATCCCGCTGCGCGGCGGCCTGGACGGCGCTGTGAAGCTGACCACGGCGCGCTATTACACCCCTTCCGGTCGTTCGATCCAGAAGACCGGCATCGCGCCGGACCTTGAGGTGGCCGAGACCCGCGAGGAAGCCCAGGAGGTCGCCAACCAGGCCTTCCAGTTCAGCGAGGCGAGCTTCCACAACGCCCTGAACGCCGACGAGGGCAAGATCCGGGCCGGGCCTCACGCGCCCGCCGAGGCGCCGCCGGCCCCGTTCGATGAGAAGAAGGGCGATTTCCAGCTCACCCGTGCTCTCGATGTGCTGAAATACGGCTCGGTCGCCGCGACGCCCAAGCTGCCCAAGCCCACGGCCACCCTGGCCGAGGCGGCCATACTGCGCGGCGCGCACGGAACGGCGCTGAAACCGGGATCGGTCACCGCGACGATCCCAACCAAGCCGAACTAGGCGAGCGCGGGGGCGCGCCAGGGGTGGATCTCTCGCGCTTTCGCCCCAATGTCGGGGTGGTGCTGATGCGCGCCGACGGCAAGGTCTGGCTCGGGCGCCGGGCGGACACGCCCGGTCCGTTCAACTGGCAATTTCCGCAAGGCGGGGTGGATAGGGGCGAGGCGCTCCTGGACGCCGCCGTGCGCGAGCTGCGCGAGGAGACCGGGGCGACGTCGGTGAGTCTGCTGGGCCGAACCGAGGACTGGATTGCCTACGTCTTTCCGCCCCATCACAGCCGCTCCAAGGCCGCCGAGGGCTGGCTCGGCCAAAAGCAGGTGTGGTTCGCCTTCCGCTTCACCGGCGAGGACCGCGAGATCGACCTCGCCGGCCACGATCAGATCGAGTTCGACGCCTGGCGCTGGGCGGCCTTGGACGAGACCCTCGACACGGTGGTGGATTTCAAGCGCGAAACCTATCGGCGGGTGATCGAAGCTTTCCGCTCCTTGGCGCAAGCGTCGGCGGCGCCTTAGGAACCCCGATCCACCGGTTCGGTCAGGAAGCGCGCGCCATCGGCGTCCTCGATTTCCACCACCCAGAGGTCCGGATCGATGCGGGCGGCGCGGGCGGCATAAGCGTCGAGGTCGGCCTCGGCGTGGGACGGGTTTGGCTCCATCCACACCCGTTCGCCGTCGGCGCGGGTCGCCTCGGCGAAGAGGCGCGCCTGGCCGCTCCGGCGATCGAGGGTCTTGACCAGCACCGCCCCGGCCCGTGCGTCGCCCCGCCGGGCCACCGTGGCGAACGCCCCGCCCAGTTCGACGCGGCGGATGAGGGCGCCGACCCAGACATCGCTGGCGATGATCATCGGGGGTTCGCGGTCGCTGGCGTTTGGAGGTTTGTTCCTCCTCCGCGAAGCGGGGGAGGGGGACCGGCAACGCCGGTGGAGGGGGCGGGGGGCGCGCACGATCGCGCCGACAGTCTCACGGTGTCCCACGATAACAAGACCAGACGCCCGTGGCTCACCCGCCCTCTCCACCGCTTCGCGGTCCCCCTCCCCCGCAAGAGGGCGGGGGAGGAGCATGCAGGTGAGATTTCGAAATGCATGAATGCGCCAGCCTCGGTCCGGTATTCCGATTGGGACCGCCGATACGCTTGCATCGCCTCATGCGGCGCGTCGCCTGAAACAATGTTGGGCCTGACCATGGGCGCACTATGATCCGGTTCGTCGATGGATTGGAGTCGAGGAAAGCGGCGATGGCGAACCGAGCGCTAATGGCGGCATGGCTGGTCTTGGCGGTCGCCGCCGGCGCGAACGCCGCGCACACCGATTCGCGACCTCTCTGCGACAGGCTGGCTCGGAGCATCCGCGCGTATGTTCCCAGGCGACCGGCGGTGAAGTGGAGAGACGGCGGCTCCGGTCTGGACTTGACCTCGCTCTCGCCCCTGGCGCGCCAAGACACCACCAAGGACAGCTTCACGCTGCCCATCGATGACGCGCAATTCCGCGCCTTGCTACGACGACGATATCGCGCATCCGATGACCTATTAAGCAAAGAGACCACGGCGGTCCGAGCCCTTGGTCCCGAAGACTACACCGTATCCCTAAACCGAGTGGGGCGGAGCGACATCTACGCCTTCGGAGTGACAGTCGGGACGGCTCATTGCAGTCGTTTCCTGTTCTTCCGGATGAATTCCGGCGATGAAGCGGCTCCCAGCCCTTCGCCACCGCAGGGCGCCGGGGGCGAAGGAGACTATTGCGATACGGATATTGGCTGGTTTGGCGATATCGCCGGCGGGCCGGTGTTCGCCCGGTCGTGGCTGGACCTTTTCTCCACGAGTTCGGAGTCCGTCATCGCCCCTTGGCTCGGGGACCGTTGGGGATCGGTCTGCAAGGTGAGCGTGGTCTTCGCGCCCAGGTTCGCCGTCGAGAAGGCCTTTTATCCTGGCGCGCCCATTCCAGGCCTTGAGTCCTTGGCGCCAAAGATTGTCGCCAAGCGAGAACGGGGGCCTCTTTCCGACACTTTTTCCTATGGTCCTCCACCGACAGCATTGGCGGACGGCAGCTTTGAACGCATGAAACACTTGGCGGTCGCCGAACCGCGCCCGCAAGGAGACGCGGGCTCGCTCCCGACATTTGGAAATACGGATATATACCCGGACGGTTTTCTGCAGGCCGCCGTGTTTTTTCCCTTGGAGGTCGGCGGCCAAACCTACTTGTCTCGGCTAGGCCACGCCTCGATTGGCGCACGGGAATTGCCCTACTATCTCCTCGCCCTCTACACCCTCCAGGACGACAAGCTCGCGCCCGTGGCCGGTCTCGTGATCAGCATGCTGCCTGGCGATTTGAAGGCCGTCGTGGTCGATGGCCCTAAACTGGAGACGCTCGAGGCCGCGTACCGAAACTCTGGTTCGCGCGTTGGCGCGTCGGGTCGATAAAGCCTACATCAGTCATGTCATGAACCTTCACGCCCCCCCGCCGTCAACGATCGACCACACCCTGATCGACCTCGTCGAGACCTTCGAGTTCCTGGGTGACTGGGAGGAACGCTATCGCCATGTGATCGATCTGGGCCGCGATCTCGCGCCGCTGGCCGAGGCCGAGCGGTCGGACGCCAACAAAGTCAAGGGCTGCGCCAGCCAGGTGTGGCTGGTCACACAGGAAGGCGCGGGCGGGACACTGCGCTTCCGCGGCGATTCCGACGCCCATATCGTGCGCGGCCTGATCGCCATTCTGACGAGCCTCTACAGCGGCCGGACGGCCGCGGAGATTCTCGCCTTCGACGCCGAGGCCGCCTTCGCGCGGCTCGGCCTCACCGGCGCGTTGTCGCGACAGCGCTCGAACGGCCTCTTCTCGATGGTCGAGCGAATTCGCCGCGACGCCACGGCGCTCGCCGCCGTCTGAGCG
>JALYTR010000246.1 GCA_030854165.1 Pseudomonadota bacterium
CTGCGATCGAATAGTGACCGGGGCGGCGCTTGCGTCACGCGCACCGCCGGACCCAAGGCAATCCGGTGAATGACGGTCATCAGCTTGAAGGTAAAAAATACTCAACCACCAAGCGCACCAAGCGCACCCAAGGGCACGAAGAGTTGAATTAGCGCTTTGCGCGAAGCGCAATCGATTCTCCTTCGTGCCCCTCTTGGTCTTCGTGGTTGAAAATTGCTTTATTCTGTTTGCCCTGGCCGAACCCTTCAGCAGGGTGGCGAGCCTTCAGAGCCCGCGCCGCGCGTTTCCGGCCACGGCTCGCTCCAGGGTTTCGCGAATGAAGCGTTGGTAGGGTACGCCGCGGGCGGCGGCGCGCCGCTTGACCGCTTCGAGCAGGGTTTGCGGCAACCGCATGTTCACCCGCGCCGCCTTCTTCTCGAATTCGAAACGCACCGGCTTGAACCGGCGAAAGTCGAGATCCGACAGGTCCTGTTCGAGAAAGGCTTCGGCCTCGGCGTCGGTGGTAAGATCAGGTACGGCTCGCTTCATAGCGATCGATCTCCTTGGCATGCATATAGCGGGCGCTCACCGGTCGGATCAGGCGAACACCCTCGACCCAGCGAAAGGTGAAGGCTACGAACAGCGGCCGGCCCGCGCTGTTGGCGTCGATGGCGATGAAGCGGGTTTCGTCACCCGAATGCTTCACGTCCGGCGCGACGCGGGGATCGCCGCGAAACACCGCTTCGATTTCCGCGATCGAGACGCCGTGCTTGCCGCATTTGCAGCGGTTGCCCCCGTCCCAATCGAACCCCCCTAGACGATCAACCATTGGCGCGAGGCGTAGATAATGTACACACAAATGTCAATCCAAAAGTCGGCTGGCGCGACCGTGGTGCCCACCGCACTGAATGGATGGCCGGGACAGCACGCCCGGTCATGAGGGACCGTGGGAGTTTCGGCATAATTTGTGCCACCGTGCTTTGACGCCTGATAACTTTAGGGTCCACTTGCAAGTTGTTCGTTAAAATGGGAATTCCCCAAGCGACACAGGCGATTGGTAAAATAACACCATGGAGATTCCAAAGGCCGTCATCAAAGAAGCAGTGGCCCGCTATGAGCGCGAGCGTGACCGATATCTAAAGCTTTCCGCTCGGGTGGCCGACATCTGCCGTGTCGATATCGTAGAGGCGAACGTGATCCGAGCTCATGTCACATCTCGCGCCAAGAGCGCGCGAAGCCTCGAAGGCAAGCTCCGCCGCTTTTCCAGAAATCCAGGGAAGGACATTCAGACGGTCGATGCCGTATTCGCACAAATCGGCGATCTTGCAGCGGTGCGAGTTGCGACCTATCGCCCTGAGGATCAGGAGCGTGTCGTCGGAGAGATATGCAAGCTATTCTCCGGGCCGGACGCGGTGGACGTTGCCGTGGACAGAAAAGACAAGTTGAAGGAAGGGGGATTTTATCGCGCGACGCACTGTCAGGCGGCGCTGCGAGACGAAGAATTGGTGGGAACCTACGAGAACCTCAAAGGAACCAGCTGTGAAATTCAAATCTGTTCGATGATGGCCCATGTGTTCAACGAGGTGGAGCACGACATCGCCTACAAGCCCGAAGGCGGTGGGCCGGGGGGCGCGGAAACAGGCCTCATGGCAGGGTTAGGGAATCTTACGCGGACGGGCGATGCCGTGATTAGCCAACTACTTGCGGCCAACGAGGTGCGACTAAAGGAGCAAGCGGGCGATTTCAATGACGCGTTCGATTTCGTCGCGCGCATGCGGAGAGAATTCCCCGGTGTCGATCTTTCGGGAAATTCAGGGCAATTGTTTGATGAACTAAAGACTCTTGGACTAACCTCGGTCGACCGACTAAAGGGAGCCATCGGCGCTGAAAGATTTGATATTGAGGTTGCGACAGCCCTCGTCGAGGGCTTCAACGAATATGTCACCGCAACGGGGCACGAGGCCTTCCTACTCGATGGTAAATCTTCCGACTTGATACTCGTACTCCTACTCGATGCCTACGCGGCCCAAATCGAGGAAAATCACCCCGCCGGCCGCGGCATGGGCCGCCCTCCCCGCATCAGAAGCATTGCTTCACGATATATAGAATATAAAAAGAAATAGTAACCTCAATTTGTCTGCAAAATAGTGAACTCATTTTGTGGAATTTTGATTATGCAAGCATATTTTTCACGTGCTCTTAAGCAGGCATAGTGACGCTTTCAATGGCTAGATTCCTAACAGTCCACTTGAGTTTACCGTGACCGACGAAACCACCGGCTTAAGCGACATCGCCCGCCCGCGCGGCCGCTACGCCGCCTACACGCGTGACCGTCTCGCCGCCTTTTCGCGCCGGCTGCGTCGCGCCATTTATTCGGCCCGCGCCGAGGTGGTGTCGATTGAGATGGCCGGCCCTACCGATCGCATAGCCTTCCCGGCGGCGTGCGGTCTGGCCTATCGGCCGGTGGAAATCGGTCAGGCGCTGGGCCCGCTCTGGGCGACCTATTGGTTCGCGGTGACGACGCGCATTCCCCGGGGCTGGGCCGGGGCGCGGGTCGATCTTTATTGGGACACGGTCTCTGAGGCCCTGCTGTGGCTCGGCGGACGTTCGTCGGCGGGGCTGAACATCGGACGGCCCACCGCGCGGCTGGTGGAGCGCGCCGTCGGCGGCGAGAGCCTGATCTTCCATATGGAAGTCGCCTGCAACCGCGCCTTCGGGCGTAGCGCCGGCGGAACGGGGCCGGGCAAGGCCGATCCCTATCGCCTGGCCGCCTGCGAAATCCGCCGCTTCGACCCCGAGGCATGGCGGCTGTTCCACGATTTCGACACCCTCCGCCAACTCGAAGCGGATCGAACCCCGCCCCAGACTGCGAGGTCCTTCGGCGGCGCGGCGCCCAATCTGGTCCGCCCAGCCCTCGACCCCGCGTGGGCCGACCGGCTGCTGCGCGACCTCAATGCGGTGTGCAACATCCTCGATCCGGAGGACGCCGCCACCTGGCCGGCCGGCCAGGAAATCCTCGCGCCCCTGCTGGCGGCGCGCAATGGGACCGTGGCGCACGAGCTTTCCGCCATCGGCCACGCCCACATCGACACCGCGTGGCTGTGGCCGATCGAGGAGACGCGGCGCAAATGCCAGCGGTCATTCTCGACCATCATCGCCCTGATGGACGCCTATCCGGGCTTCAGGTTCGCCGCATCCCAAGCCTATCAATACTCCATCATCGAGGAAGCCGATCCCGATCTTTTCGCCCGCATCCGCGCCAAGGTGGCGAGCGGTCAGTGGATCGCGGTCGGCGGAAGCTGGGTCGAGCCGGACTGCAACCTGCCGTCCGGCGAATCGATCGCCCGGCAGTTCCTCTACGGCCAGCGCTGGTTCGAGCGCGCCTTTGGCGCCCGCTCGACGGTGTTCTGGAACCCCGATGTGTTCGGCTACGCCGGCCAGTTGCCGCAGCTCATGCGCCAGGCCGGCATGACCCGCTTCCTGACCCAGAAGTTGTCGTGGAACCGATTTACCGCCCCGCCCCATCATTCGTTTCGTTGGCGGGGCATCGACGGCAGCGAGGTTCTGACCCACTTCCCGCCCGCCGACACCTACAATGGCGTCGCGTCCCTTGAGGAGCTTCGCTATCACGGCGCCAACTACAAGGACGCTGATCGCTCGGTCGATGGCCTCTACCTGTTCGGCCACGGCGACGGCGGCGGCGGCCCGACCGCCAGCATGATCGAGACCCTGGTTCGGACGGGCGACCTGCAGGGCGCTCCGCGCACCGCCATGCGTTCGCCCGATGCCTTCTTCGACCGCCTGGAGACGGCGACCGCCGATCTGGCGGTGATCGAGGGCGAGCTCTATTTCGAATACCATCGAGGTACCTACACCAGTCAGGCCGAGGTCAAGCGTCTCAATCGCCGGAACGAGGGCGCCCTGCAGGCCCTCGATTATCTGGCTACAGTGGCGGCCCTGGCCGGCTTCGCCGCCCCGTCGCGCGAGGCTATCGAGGCCCTGTGGCGCGTGCTCCTCGTCAACCAGTTCCACGACATCCTGCCGGGCAGCAGCATCACCGCGGTGTATGAGCGGACGCATCGGGAACTGCGCGAGCTGGCGAGCGGGGTTGAAACCCTCACACGGGACCTTCTGGGGCGCCTGACCCAGCCCGACCCTTCGTCCGAGGCGCCGACCCCCATCAACACCCTGGGGTTTCCCCGCGCCGAGGTTGCGCTTGGGCCGGACGGCGAGCCGTGCTTCGTCCTCGCCCCGGCCTTCGCCGCAGGCCGCGTCGCGCCGCCGCCGGGCGCCGCGCTGCTGGCCGAGACGGGCGATGGCGATATC
>JALYTR010000247.1 GCA_030854165.1 Pseudomonadota bacterium
TCCAGGGTTCGCCCCGCACCCTGAGCGCAATCGTCGAGCGCCAGCTTCCCGGCGCGCCACAAACCACCGGCGCCATCCACCCCTTCCGCAAGCGCTACGGCGAACTCGAACTCGGCTACACCCTGAAGACCGCCAGCCGGACCATCACCCTCGAGGACATCGAGCATTTCGCCCATTTCACCGGCGACACCTTCTACGCCCACATGGACGAGGAAGCGGCCAAGGCGAGCCCGATCTTCGGCGGACGGGTGGCGCACGGCTACCTCATCCTCGCCTTCGCCGCCGGCCTATTCGTCGATCCCCCGCCAGGTCCCGTGCTGGCCAACTACGGGCTAGAGGAGCTGAGGTTCGTCAAGCCGATGCGGCCGGGCGACAGCATGGCGGTGGCGCTGACGGTGAAGTCCAAGGCGCCGCGCAATGCGCAGATGGGCGAGGTCCGCTGGGGCGTGGTGGTGACCAACCAGTCCGGAGAAGTCGCCGCCACCTACGACCTTCTGACCATGAACGCGGTTTGAAGGGGTCACGCGAAGGCGCGAGGAGGGTAGATACTGATTTGATTCCGCTTCGCGGAACCGGCTTGAGGTTTATGTGCTTGCCGGGAATAGCCACGCCGACTTCGCGTCTTCGCGCCTTCGCGTGCACAATTCCTTTCTTTCAGCCACATCGCCCGCGAGCGCGTCCGCCATGACGCCTGAAGACCTCCGCGCCCTGCAGACCCAGCGCCTGCGCGCTTCGGTGGCCAGCGCTCGCACCCTCCTTTGGTATGACCAGCGCTGCCGGGAGGCGGGAGCGCCGGACGCGCCAACGCTCGAACTGGAAGACCTGCCCCGCCTGCCGTTCACCCTCAAGACCGATTTCCGCGACCACTACCCCTTCGGCACGCTCGCCGTCCCGCGTGAAGAGATCGCTCGCCTGCACGCCTCGTCGGGCACCACCGGCAAGCCGACCATCGTCGCCTATACGCGCGGCGACCTGGACGTGTGGGCCGAGCTGGTGGCGCGCTGCCTCTCCGCTGCCGGGGCGAGGCGCGGCGACATTCTGCACAACGCCTATGGCTATGGCCTGTTCACCGGCGGCCTGGGCCTGCACGCCGGCGCCGAGCGTCTGGGCCTTGCGGTGCTGCCCGTATCGGGCGGCCAGACCGAGCGGCAGATCCAGCTCATCCTGGACCTCAAACCCCGAATCATTACCTGCACCCCCTCCTATATGCTGGCCCTGGCCGAGGCGATGGAGAGGGCCGGGGTCGATCCGCGCGCAACCTCCCTGGAGATCGGCGTTCACGGGGCCGAGCCGTGGAGCGAGGCCATGCGCGGCGAGATCGAGCGGCGGTGGGGGATCGCCGCCCTGGATATCTACGGCCTCTCCGAAGTCATGGGCCCGGGCGTCGCCCAGGAGCGGTCCGACACGCGCGGGCCGCTGACCCTCTGGGAGGATCATTTCCTGCCCGAAGTGGTCGATCCCGAGACGGGCGCGCCGCTCCCCGACGGCGAACTGGGCGAACTGGTGCTGACCTCGCTCACCCGCGAGGCCACCCCGGTGATCCGCTATCGCACCGGCGATCTCACCCGCCTCCACCCGCCCGCCGCGCCCCACCCATTCCGCCGCATCGAAAGGGTGCTGGGCCGTTGCGACGACATGCTGATCGTGCGCGGCGTCAACCTCTTTCCCCGCCAGATCGAGGAACTGGTCCTGGAATCCCCCGCCCTGGCCCCCCACTACCGCATCGATGTGCGGCGGGACGGCGCGCTCGATAGCCTGTGCGTAACCGTGGAACCGGCCGCCGGTGCGGAGGCGGATGTCTGCGTGAAGGCGGGGAGGGCGCTTGGGCGAAGGATCAAGGATCGGCTGGGGATCAACGCGGAGATCGTCCTGGCCGAGGCCGGGGCTCTGCCCCGTTCGGAAGGGAAGGCGAAGCGGGTGTTCGATCACCGGTGGTGAGCCCACCGAATGGCGTCCGGCGGCCCGAATCTCATTCCCCCCACCCTTCCACCACCTCCACGAACCGCGTCAGCCAGGCGTTGGTCTGGACGCCGTCGAGGACGCGGTGGTCGATGGTGAGGGAGACGAAGGCCAGGGGGCGGATCTGGATCGCATCCGCGCCATCGATCTCGCGCGCCACCACCCGCTTTTCGAGTTTGCCGACGCCGAGGATGGCCGACTGGGGCTGGTTGATGACGATGGGGGCGGCGATGAGGGAGCCGGAAACGCCGTGGTTGGAGATCGAAAAGGTGCCACCCTGCACGTCGGCGGGGGCAAGCTTGCCGGCGCGGGCGCGCGCCGTCACGTCGGTCAGGCGCCGGGCTATGTCGAGCAGGGTCAGGGACTGGGCGCGATGGACGACCGGCACGATCAGGCCCTTTTCGCCGAGCGCCACGCCAACCCCGATGTTGATGTCGGCGAACACCTCCAGATGGTCGTCACGCCAGCGGCTGTTGACGGTGGGCGCGGCGGCCATGGCCTTCGCGGCGGCGGCGACCAGATAGGCGGTGTAGGTGAGGGCGGCGCCCGCCGCTTCGAACTGCGCCTTGTGGGCCGCTCGGTGAGCGGCGATGGCGGTGAAGTCGGCCTCGAAGACGGCGGTGACGTGGGGCGCGACGGCCAGGGATCGAGTCATGTGCTCGGCGATTTGGCGGCGCATGCGGTCGTGCGGGATGCGCTGGATTTCGCCGGGCTCCGAAGCGGGCGGCGCGGCCTGGCGGCGGCCGATCTCGGCGGCGACATCCTCGCGGGTCAGGCGATTTCCTCGGCCGGTCCCGACCAGGGCGGTGGGATCGAGGCCGTTTTCGGTCAATAGTCTGCGTACGGATGGTGAAAAACGGTGCTCGTCTTCCGCCGCGACAGACGCGCGCGCCGGCGTCGGTCTGGCCGGGGCGGGAGGCCGAGCAGTCGCCTCGCCCTCCTCAATCCGAATCCGCCCCAGCACCGCGCCAGGTATCGCCTCGGCGTCGGCCGGCAGAAGCAGTTCGATCAGCGTCCCGGAGCTGGGCGAGGCAATCTCCACCGCGACCTTGTCGGTCTCCAGTTCCAGCAGCGGTTCGTCCTTGGCCACCCGCTCGCCCACCGCCTTGAACCAGGCCCGCACCACCGCCTTGGTGCCCTCCTGTTCGAGGGGGGCGAGGATGTCGATGAGGGTCGGGGCGGTTGGGGCGCTCATGGTGTGACGCCCGCTTTGTTTCTCTTCCCCCCTCGGGGGAAGTACCGGCGAAGCCGGGGATGGGGGTCGTGCCGCGCGCCGGCGTTGCGGCGAACGCCCCCATCGGCGCTTCGCGCCACTTCCCCCAGAGGGGGAAGAGAGGAGGCTACAACCATCAAAACCCCACCAGGTCGACGATCTTCGCCGCGATCGCCTCGACGGAGGGCAGCACCGCGTCGAGCAGGGCCGGATTGTGCGGGCTGGGGACGTCGGGCATGGTCAGGCGGCAGACCGGGGCGTCGAGATCGAGGAAGGCTTCGTCCGCCACCGCGGCGGCGATCTCGGCGCCGAAGCCGCCGGTGCGCAGATCCTCGTGGACGATCAGGCAGCGGTGGGTGCGCCCCACCGAAGCCAGCACTGCGGTTTTGTCCCAGGGCATGAGGGTGCGCAGGTCGATCACCTCGGCCGAGCGGCCGCTCAGCTTCGCCCCCGCCTCGCAGCGCTCGACCATGGCGCCCCAGGTGATAAGCGTGATGTCCTCGCCGGCCATTGTCGTGCGCGCCTTGCCGAACTCCACGGCGAAGTCGTCGCCGGGATAGGGGCGGCGCGCCCAGGCGCCGTCCAGCATGGCCCGGTGCTCCAGGAACATCACCGGGTCGTCGCCGCGCAGGGCGGCGCGCAGGAGGCCCACCGCGTCCTGCGCGTTCGAAGGGACCGCGACCTTCCAGCCGGGGGCGTGGACGAACCGCACCTCGTCGGTCTGGCTGTGCCACGGATCGCCGCACTTGAAGAAGCCCACCGGCATGCGCACCACCATGGGGGCGGCGAAACGGTTGCGGGTGCGCCAGCGCAGGGTGCCGCAGTCGGCGATCTGCTCGGCGGCCGGGTCGGCGTATTTGCGGAACTGGATTTCGGGAACCGGCATGAGGCCGGCCAGGGCCATGCCCACCGCCCGGCCGACGATGCCTTCCTCGGAAAGGCTCGTGTCGAACACCCGGGCCGCGCCGTGCTTTTCCTGGAGGCCCAGGGTGACGCCATGCACCCCGCCTTTGGCTCCGACGTCCTCGCCGAACAGGACCATGCGCGGATTGACGGCGAGCTCGTGGTCGAGGGTGCGGCGGATGGCGGCGGACATGTTGATCCGCTGGCCTTCGGGGGCCGGTTCGGTGG
>JALYTR010000248.1 GCA_030854165.1 Pseudomonadota bacterium
GGGCGAGGTAGTTGAGGGTGGCGACGATCGACCAGCGGTCCATCTGGCCCTGATTGATCTGCTGGGTGCCGTGGTAGAGGCCGGTGGTGTCGCCAAGGCCGATGGTGTTGGTGGTCGAGAACAGGCGGAAATACGGATTGGGCCGGATCACCCGGTTCTGGTCCAAGAGGGTGAGCTTGCCCTGCGCCTCGAGCACCCGCTGGATGACGAACATCACGTCGGGCCGGCCGGCGTCGTATTCGTCGAACACCAGGGCCATGGGCCGCTGCAGGCACCAGGGCAGCATGCCTTCGCGAAATTCGGTGATCTGCTGGCCGTCCTTCAGAACGATGGCGTCCTTGCCCACCAGGTCGATCCGGCTGACGTGGCTGTCGAGGTTGACCCGGATCATCGGCCAGTTCAGGCGCGCCGCCACCTGTTCGATGTGGGTCGATTTGCCGGTGCCGTGATAGCCCTGGATCATAACCCGGCGGTTGAAGGCCAGGCCCGCGCAGATGGCCAGGGTCGTCTGGGGATCGAAATAATAGGATTCGTCGAAATCCGGCACATGGCTGTCGCGCACCGAAAAAGCCGGAACCGTCATGTCCGAATCCACCCCGAACATCTCGCGCACCGACACCTTGCGGTCGGGGATCAGGCCGAGAAGCTGGTCGTCGTCGGGGTCGGTGAAGCTGGTCATGACCGCCGTTCACTATCGCGAGCGAGGAAAGGACGCAAACGGGGCGATGGACCCACGGCGAACGTCCGCCGACCATCGCCGACGTTGACGTGGCCCATATACCGTGTGTATTATGCGCATCGTGAAGAGCGTGGACATCATCCGGGCATTGAGGGCCGCCGGTTGGGTTCTGGATCGCGTCCGTGGCTCGCATCACGTCTTCAAGCACCCGGATCGACCGGGCCATGTGGTCGTGCCCCATCCGAAAAAGGATCTCGGTGTCGGCCTCGTCGCCGCGATCCGCAAACAAGCTGGCCTGTAAGGAGGCGACCATGCGCTACCCCATCGTGATCGAGCAAGGCGACGAGATGACGGCCTTCGGCGTCATCGTTCCCGATCTGCCCGGCTGCTTTTCGGCCGGCGACAGCCTGGACGAGGCCATAGCGGGGGCGGAAGAAGCCGCCGCCGCCTGGATCGACGCGGCCCTGGACGCCGGCGACCCCATTCCCGCGCCGTCGGCCCTCGACGCGATTCGCGCGAACCCCGACCACGCGGGATGGACTTTCGGTGTCATCACCCTGGACCCCGCCCTGTTCGACGACACCACCGAGCGGGTGAACATCACCTTGCCCAGGCGAGTGCTGCACCGCCTCGACGCCGCGGCGCGGGCCGCCGGCGAGAGCCGTTCCGGCTACATCGCGCACCTGACGCTGGAAGAGCCGCCCCGCGTTGGCTGAACCGCGCCCTTAAACCAGCTTCGCCTTGCGCAGCGTCTTGTAGGCCCGGATCACCCGCTGGAGCTTATGTTCGGCCGAGCGATCGCCGCCGTTGGCGTCCGGGTGGCAGCGCTTGACCAGTTCGATGTAGCGGACGCGGATGGCCGGTCCCATGGCGCTGGCGTCCAGATCCAGGTCGGCCAGGGCGACGCGCTCCAGCTTGCCCAGGCGCCGGTCATAGGCGGCCTGGTCGTCGCCCGGCGCCTTGCCGGCCCCGAAAATGCCGAAGGGATCGCGAAAGAAGCCGCGATGGCCGGCCGCCTCGCGGTTGCGCGCCCCGCCCTTGAACGACCAGGTCGGGCGCCCGCCGGTGACCAGTTCGTCGGCCATCCGGGCGCGGATTTCCCCCTCGCTCATGCCGGCGAAAAAGTTCCAGCCGCGGTTGTATTGCGCCGCGTGCGGCTGGCAGAACCAGTAGTGGTCGCCCGGCAGATCGCGAGACTTGGGGGCCCGGATCGCCGCCGCGGCGCGGCAGCCCTGTTGGTCGCAGGCCCGCTCGCCGGCTTTCAGGGCGTTGACGTCCTCGCGCGCCTCCTCCTCCGATCCGGGAGGGCGCACCCGGATGTCCACGAACCGCGGACGATATTGAAAGGCGGTGGCCATGGGTCAGAAGTATGAGAGGGATGTGCGACAGTTCAAGAATTGACATGCACAAAAAGAGGGTTCGATGGGCGCCGTGGCGGAATCGATGCGCGGAAAATTGACTGAGGCCCTCTCGCCCACCCGGCTGGAGATCGTCGATGATTCGGCGCGCCACGCCGGCCACGCCGGAGCACGGGCCGGCGGAGAGAGCCACTTCACGGTCACCATTCAGAGCGCCGCCTTCGCCGGCATTGGGCGCCTACAGCGCCAGCGGCTTGTGCACGCCGCCCTGGCGGAGGCGTTGGCGGGTCCCGTCCACGCCCTTTCGCTTAAGGCGCTGGGGCCGGGCGAGGACTAATCGGCGGCCAGAGCCTGGGCGAGGGCCCGGGCCAGGTCCGCCGCCCGGTAGGGCTTTTGCAGCACGGGCGCGGCGGCGTCGATCTCCCGCAGGCCGCCTTCGCCGTAGCCGGTCGCGAAGACCATCGGCACGCCTCCGGCCCTCAGCATGTCGGCGAGGGCGAACACCGGCCGGCCGGCCAGGTTCACATCGAGCAGCGCCGCGTCGATCGCCTCTCCGCTGCCCGCCAGGGCCGTGGCGGTGCCCAGATCGTGGGCCGGCCCGACCACGACGCAGCCCAGATCGGCGAGCATGTCCTCCACCAGCATGGCGATCATGGTTTCGTCTTCGACCACCAGTACGCGGCAACCCTTCAGGATGTCGTTCTTACTCATGTCGATCAGGTGTTCCTGCCGCCGCGGCGCACCCTAGAACAAGCGCCGCTTTGGCGCCACCGCCGCCGCGCCTCAGCCGTCGCCTTGCCGTTTCAGGGGTGGGCCGACGCGCAGGACGGTGATCTGGTTTCGCTGTCGGCGCAGAATCTGGAACCGGTGGCGATGAAAGAGGAACTTCTGGCCAGGTTCCGGGATGGCGCGCGCCTCGTGAATGACCAGCCCCGCCACCGTCACCGCGTGGTCGTCGGGCAGATCCCAGTCCATGGCCCGGTTGAGATCGCGCACCGTGACATCGCCGTCCACATGCACCGAGCCGTCGGCCTGGCGCCGGACGCCTTGGACCTGATGGTCGTGCTCGTCCTCGATATCGCCGACGATCTCCTCGAGGATGTCCTCCAGGGTGACCAGCCCCTGCAGGGCGCCGTACTCGTCCACCACCAGGGCGAAATGGCGGCGGCGCTTCAAAAAGGCGTTGAGCTGGTCCTTGAGATTGGTGGTCTCGGGAATGAACCACGGTTCGCGGGCGATCGCCGCGGGATCGAGATTGTCGATGCGGCCCTGGGCCGACGCGACCGCCTTGAGCAGGTCCTTGGAATGGAGGACGCCAACGATGTTTTCGGCGTCGCCCCGGTAGAGCGGCAGGCGCGAATGCTCGGACGCCAGGACGCGGGCCACGACCTCGCGCGGGCCCAGGCCCGCGTCGATCACCGACATCGACTTGCGATGGACCATGACCTCCGAGACGTCCATGTCCGAGAGATCCAGTACGCCGCCGAGCATCCTTCGGTCGCGGCTGCCAACCGAGCCTTCGGAATGATGATACTCGACCGCGCCGCGAATCTCTTCGTGCGCCGCCAGGACGTCGGTCGCCATGTCCAGATCGACCCCGAACAGGCGCAGGGTGTGCCGCACGACCCATTGGACGGCGTAGATCACCGGCCCCAGGATGCGCACCATCACCAGCATGGGGGCCGAGAGCGCGCGGGCCACGTCGTCGGCGCGCACGATGGCCAGGGTCTTGGGCAGCACTTCGACGAACACCACCACCAGAACGGTCATGATCGCGGTGGCCACGGCGACTCCCCAGCCACCCGGCAGAACACGGGTGATGAACTCCGTCGCCAGGGCGGAGCTGAGGATATTGATCACGTTGTAGCCGATGAGCACCGCCCCGATCATGGTCTCCTGGTCGGAGAGCAGGCGGTTCACCCGGCCCGCGCCCTTGTCGCCGTCGCGCTCGAGTTGGTGCATGCGCCCGCGGCTGGCCCGGGTCAGGGCCGTCTCGGCGGCCGAAAACACCGCCGAGACCGCCAGCAGGGCGAGGATGAGCAGGCAGACGCCCCAGATCGCCGCGATCATGGACGGGCTCCTTCGGCGAGGAGAAAGGCGCGCAGGGCCTCGGTCTCGACGGCCCTTTCGACGAAAGCCTCGCCGATCCCCCGAGCCAGGATGAAGGCCGGCGCGCCGCCGCGGGCCTTTTTGTCCCGCCCCATGCGGGCCATCAGCGACCGCGCCGAAAACGGGCCGCCGGCGATGTCGCCCAGCCG
>JALYTR010000249.1 GCA_030854165.1 Pseudomonadota bacterium
CGTCTATGCCGACCGTTCGTTCTCGTTCGAGACGAAGACCCCGCCGGCGACGTTCCTCATCAAGAAGGCGATCGGGCTGAAGTCGGGCTCGAAGGAGCCGGGCAAGCTGGTCGCCGGCAAGATCAAGCGCTCGCAGCTCTCGGCCATCGCCGAAGTGAAGATGAAGGATCTGAACGCCAACGACATCGACGCGGCGACGAAGATCATCGAAGGCTCCGCCCGCGCGATGGGCCTCGACGTGGTGGAGGGCTGAGATCATGACATTCCAGAGCAAGAAGGCCAAGGCCATCACCGTCGACCGTGAGAAACTGCACGGCGTGGACGAGGCGATCAAGCTGGCCAAGGCGAACGCCACGTCGAAGTTCGACGAGACGATCGAGGTCGCGCTGAACCTCGGCGTCGATCCCCGCCACGCCGACCAGATGGTCCGAGGTGTCGTTACACTTCCGAAAGGAACGGGCAAAACTGTCCGTGTCGGCGTGTTCGCCAAGGGCGCCAAAGCCGACGAAGCCAAAGCGGCGGGTGCCGACGTGGTCGGCGCGGAGGATCTGATGGAGATCGTCCAAGGCGGCACGATCGATTTCGACCGTTGCATCGCAACCCCGGACATGATGGGTGTCGTCGGGCGTCTGGGCAAGGTTCTCGGTCCCAAGGGCATGATGCCCAACCCCAAGCTCGGCACGGTGACGATGGACGTCGCCGGCGCGGTGAAGGCGGCCAAGGGCGGCCAGATCGAATACCGCGTCGAAAAGGCCGGGATCATCCATTCGGGCATCGGCAAGGCGTCGTTCCCCGAAGGCGATCTGCGCGCGAATTTCGACGCGCTGCTCGATGCGATCGTCAAGGCCAAGCCGTCGGGCGCCAAGGGCAAGTATGTCCAGAAGGTCGCGGTATCCTCGACCATGGGTCCGGGGATCAAGGTCGATACGTCGGAGGTTGCCGGGGCGTAAGCCGGAACGGCCGCCAACACCCGACGTCATGGGATTAATGCTCGTGACGACCGAATGGAGGAAAGGGGTCGCGAGCCATGCTCGCGGCCCCGTCCCTTTTGGCGGCGCCTCGAAGCCGCCCGGTAGCGGCGCACCCCGCGTGACAAATTGCCCTCACCCCGCCATCACCCCCGGCGATGAACGCGCCCCGCATCCTGGTCGATGCCGATGCCTGCCCGGTGAAGGACGAGATCTACAAGGTCGCGTATCGCCGTGAGGTGCCGGTGACGATCGTCGCCAACAACCGGTTCCGCGTACCTGTATATCCGCTAATCGACCGCGTGGTGGTGAACGACGGGTTCGACGCCGCCGATGACTGGATCGCGGACCAGGCCGGGCCCGGCGCGGTGGTGGTGACGGCCGATATCCTCCTCGCCGATCGTGGCCTGAAAGCGGGCGCGCAGGTGCTCAGCCCGACCGGCAGGCCGTTCACCAACGGATCGATCGGCGCGGCCATCGCGACCCGCGCGATCATGGCCGATCTGCGCGCGGGAGGCGATCAACTGGGCGGGCCGGCGGCTTTCGCCAAGGCCGATCGGTCGCGCTTCCTCCAGGCGCTGGACGCGGCGCTCACGAAGGCGGCATATGTGCGCGATGGATCTCGACGACCAGCTTCGCCGCTATTTCGGCACCACCGACTAGCCTCCATCCCGTCCGCGGCGTTCGAGGCGGGGACCGAGCGGATGCGCGTCGACCTCGGCCTGGAAAAGGACCGCGCGCGCCGTTTTGCCTTGTGGAGCCTGCTGTTCACCCTGGGCGTCGCGCCCGATCTCGACGTGACCTTCAAGGATGCGGCGGACCGCGATGCGGCGCGCACGTTCATGGAGATGGCAGAACGGGAGGATTGAAGGGCTGTTTGCGAATCCCGTCGCTTGACGAACAAGGTAAGCAATGACTAACGTAAGTTATGACTTACCGAAACGCATTATCAGCCCTGTCCGACCCCATGCGCCGCACGATCCTCGAACGGGTTGCCGAAGCCCCCCGTTCGGTGGGCGAGATTGCCCAGGACCTGCCGATCAGCCGGCCGGCCGTCTCGCAGCATCTGAAGGTCCTGAAAGTGGCAAAACTGGTGCACGAGGAGCGCGCCGGCACGCGGCGAATCTATCGCGCCGATAGCGCGGCGCTGGGTGAACTCAGGGCTTATATCGACGAAATGTGGAAGGCGTCGCTCGGGTCGTTCGCCGAAGCTGTCGCGACGAAGGCGCAAGACGAATGAGCGCCACGGTCAGCGCCCTTCCCATCGCGCCGGTCGTGAAGTGCGTTACCGTGCGCTGCACGCCCGCCACGGCATTCCGCGTCTTCATCGCCGATATCGGCCGCTGGTTTCCGCTCGCGATGTTCTCGGTCAGGCCTGCGGTGGACTGTCGCCTCGAACCGCATGTCGGCGGCAGGCTCTACGAGATCGCCGCCGACGGACAGGAGACGCTGTGGGGGCATGTGCTCGAATGGGATCCGCCGCATGCGCTTGCCCTGTCCTGGCAGGCGCGGGTGAGTGCGGAGGAAGCCCAGCGCATCGACGTGACGTTCCGCGCCGCGCCGGGTGGCGCCGAGGTGCAGCTAGTCCATGCCGGGTGGGAGAAACTCAGGATCGACGCGGCCGCGTGGCGCGAGAAGTACGATGGCGGCTGGGTCGAGGTGTTCGAACGGCGGTTCAAGGCGTTCGCCGACGCAGCAGCGTGATCGGCGAGATTTTCGAAATTCGAGAAGGAGATTAAAGATGGGTGTCAAACTTTATGGCGTTCCGGGCAGCCCCAATGTGCGCGGGGCAATGTTGGGCCTGGCCGAGAAGGGCGTAGACTATGAACTGATCCCGGTACTGCCCGCCGATTTCAAGGCACCCGCGCAGCTTGCGCTCAACCCGTTCGGGCGCGTGCCGGTCCTCGATCACGATGGCTTTGTGCTCTACGAAACCCAGGCCATCCTGCGTTATGTGGATCAAGCCTTTTCCGGCCCGGGGCTCGTACCGACAAACGCGCAGGAAGTCGGGCGGATGAACCAGATCCTCGGGATCGTCGATTGCTACCTGTTCCCGTCATGGAGCGGTGTCATCGGCCTCGAGCGGCTGATCGCGCCGAAGTTCTTCGGCCGACCGAGCAACCTGGAGCAAATCGCGGCGGCAGTGCCCATGGCACGTAGTTGCGCCGAGGCGCTCGAGGCGTTGATTTCCGAGCCTTATCTTACAGGTGAGACCTTCAGCCTGGCGGATATCCGCCTGATGCCGCACTTCGACTGGTTCCGCCTGACGCCGGAGGGCGAAACGATTCTCGCGGGCAAGACCAAGCTGGTTCAGTGGTTCGAGCGGGTGAGCGAGCGCCCAAGCGCCAAGAGAATTATGCAACAATAGCGTCAAGCGGAGAAACCCGGTCCCCGCTGGCTGTCGGGCCGCCCGTCTACCACCAGTCCCCTCCCGCCGATTGACTTCCTCCCCTACTTCCGTATACGCGCCCTTCGTCCGACCGGTTTGCCGATCGGGCACCGTCCGAGACAGTGGGTGGCCGGGTTTGCCGGCCTTAATCTCCCACCGAGACGGGGACAGGATTTTAACCGGCCCGCTCGTGTCGTGACATGGGCGTCCGGTCTGCCGCTTCTCCTTCGGGACGGGCGTCGGCCCCCTTCCCCATCGTTGGACTCTACCCATGAGGCACCGCGCCTCGTGGTCTTGAACCGAGCGGGTCGTTCGCGGCTCGTTCAAAACCGGGCCCCGTCAAAGTATTGCCTTGATGGGTTCCCTAACGTGGAGAATGGCATGGATCGTGCTCAAAAGGCCGAATTCGTCGCCGAGCTGAAGAACACCTTTTCCGAGGTTGGTGTGGTGGTCGTCACCCGCAACCTGGGGCTGACGGTCGCGCAATCGACCCAGCTGCGGAACAAGATGCGCGATGCCGGGGCGAGCTACAAGGTCTCGAAGAACAAGCTTGCCAAGATCGCGCTCGACGGCACCGACTATCTCTCGCTGGGCGACATGCTCACCGGGCCGGTCGGTCTCGCCACTTCCATCGATCCGGTCGCCGCCGCCAAGGTTGCGGTCGACTTCGCCAAGACGAACGACAAGTTCGAAATCGTCGGCGGCGCGATGGGCGCGACGACCCTCGACGTGAACGGCATCAAGGCACTCGCCACCCTGCCGTCGCTGGATGAACTGCGCGCGAAGATCGTGGGCCTCCTGGTTGCACCCGCAACCAAGCTCGCGACCATCACGCAGGCACCCGCGGCGCAGCTCGCGCGCGTGTTCAATGCCTATGCGGAGAAGGCGGCCTGATTTTTCAGGCAATTGGTTTTTGATTGAAACGATGGGCCGACG
>JALYTR010000250.1 GCA_030854165.1 Pseudomonadota bacterium
GAAGAGAGCGATAGCGCAACACCACGAACGCTCTCCTCCCCCCCTGGGGGAGGGGGACCGCGAAGCGGTGGGGGGGGCGACGCCGCAACGAGCGCCGCGGAATCGCAACGCATCATGGCCTCCCCCCTCGCCAAGCGTCTGGCGAATCAGCTCGGCGTCGATCTGGCCACGATCAAGGGCTCCGGCCCTCACGGCCGGATCATCCGGCGGGATGTCGAGGGCCTGAAGGGATCACCGATCGCCCGGGCGCCGGCCGGTCCCGCCGAGCCGCCGCGCCCGGTGAAATCCCTCGAACAGATGGGCATAGCTCCCGGCTCCTACGACCTCATCCCGCTGGATGGGATGAAGAAGACCGTGGCGCGGCGGATGACCGACAGCTTCCGCGACGTGCCCCACTTCCCGCTCACCATCGATCTGGAGATCGACCGTCTTCTGGCCGGTCGCGCCGCCATCAACGCCATGCTGGAGGGCGACGGGGTCAAGGTGAGCGTCAACGACCTGGTGATCAAGGCCGCCGCCACCGCTCTGAAGCGTGTGCCGGCCGCCAACGCCAGCTATAGCCCCGAGGGCATCGCCCTGCACCACCACGCCGATATCGCGGTCGCCGTGGCCATCGAAGGCGGGCTGATCACCCCCATCGTGCGCGCCGCCGAGACCAAGGGCGTGGCCCAGATCGCCCGCGAAATGAAGGACCTGGCGGGGCGGGCGCGCGACCGAAAGCTCAAGCCCGAGGAGTTCCAGGGGGGCACCTTCTCGATCTCCAACCTCGGCATGTTCGGGATCAAATCCTTCGCCTCGATCATCAACGAGCCGCAGGGCGCCATCCTTTCGGTGGGGGCGGGCGAGAAGCGCGCCGTGGCGCGTGGCGAGACCCTGGCGGTCGCCACGGTGATGACTGTCACCCTGACCTGCGATCACCGGGTGGTCGATGGCGCGATCGGGGCGCGTTTCCTGCAGGCCTTCAAGGCCATGATCGAAGATCCGATCACCATGCTCGTTTGAGAAGGGACCGAAGGCCCATGAACGCCTACGATTTCGCGGCCCAGACCCTGGACGGCAAGCCCGCGCCCCTGGCCGACTATCGCGGCGGCGTGTTGCTGATCGTCAATACGGCGAGCAAATGCGGGTTCACGCCGCAGTACGGCGGGCTTGAGGCGCTTTGGCGAAAATATCGGGACAAGGGCCTGACCATCCTGGGCTTTCCCTGCAACCAGTTCGGCGGCCAGGAGCCGGGGAACGCGGACGAGATCGCCAATTTCTGTTCGCTCACCTATGAGGTGAGCTTTCCGATGATGGCCAAGGTCGAGGTCAACGGCCCGAACGCCGATCCGCTCTACGCCTGGCTGAAGCACGAAAAGAAGGGCCTGCTTGGCAGCGAGGCGATCAAGTGGAACTTCACCAAGTTCCTGATCGGCCGCGACGGCGAGGTCATCGCCCGCTTCGCCCCCAACACCGAACCCAAGGCGCTGAAGAGCGCCATCGAGGCGGCGCTGTAGGATGGCGCCCCCTGACTTGATGCATGCCTTCGACCTCGTCGTCATCGGGGCCGGTCCCGGCGGCTATGTGACGGCCATCCGCGCCAGCCAACTTGGCCTGAAGACGGCCATCGTCGAGCGTGAGGCCTTGGGCGGGGTGTGCCTCAACTGGGGCTGCATCCCCACCAAGGCGCTGCTGAAATCGGGCGAAATCTATGAACAGCTTGGCCATCTCGGCGACTATGGCCTGGCCGCCCACGGCCGGTCCTATGATTTCACCAAGGTCGTCGAACGCTCGCGCAAGGTCGCCAAACAGCTCTCCGCCGGCGTCGCCTTCCTGATGAAGAAGCACAAGATCGAGGTGGTGTACGGGACGGCCATGCTGGAAAAAGGGACGCCCGCGCCCAAGGTCGTGGTGACCCTTAAGGCGGGCGGCGCGCGCACGCTGACCGCCAAGTCGGTCATCCTGGCCACCGGGGCCCGCGCCAAGGTGATCCCGACGATTGGCCTGGCTCCCGACGGCGATCGGGTGTGGACCTATCGCGAGGCCATGGTCCCCAAGACAGCGCCCGCCTCGGTGCTCGTCATCGGCTCAGGGGCCATCGGCATCGAATTCGCCAGCTTCTACCGCGCCTTGGGTTCGGAGGTGACGGTGGTGGAAGCCCTCCCGCGAATCCTTCCGGTCGAAGATGAGGAAATCTCGGCAACCGCCCAGAAGGCTTTTGAAAAACGCGGGATCAAGTTCCGCGTCGGCGCCAAGGTGGTGAAACTCGCCAAATCGAAAGGCGGCGTCACCGTCGATATCGACGCGGCTGGCAAGACCGAAACCCTGAAGGCGGATGTCGCCATCGTCGCGGTGGGCATCGACGGCAATGTGGAGGATCTGGGCCTGGAGGCGCTCGGCGTGAAGATCGATCGCGGCCATGTGGTCATCGACGGCCATGGGGCCACCAACGTTCCCGGCCTCAACGCTATCGGCGACGTCGCCGGCCCGCCGTGGCTGGCCCACAAGGCGAGCCACGAGGGGGTGCATTGCGTCGAGCACATCGCCGGCAAGGCGGGACCTGACATCGCCGCTCCCATTCCCGGCTGCACCTATTCCACCCCCCAGGTCGCCTCGGTGGGCCTGACCGAAGCCCAGGCCAGGGAAAACGGCCGGGAGGTCAAGGTCGGCCGCTTCCCATTCCGGGTGAACGGCAAGGCGATCGCGTCGGGCGAGACCGAGGGCCTGGTCAAGACGGTGTTCGACGCCGCCACCGGCGCCCTTGTCGGCGCCCACATGATCGGCGGGGAAGTGACGGAAATGATCCAGGGATTCGCCCTGGCCATCACAATGGAGGCCACCGAAGCCGACCTCTTCGCCACCGTCTTCCCCCACCCGACAATGAGCGAAGCCATGCACGAATCGGCCCTCGATGCATTTGGGCGGGTGTTGCACCTTTGAGGGGCACGCTGACTCCGGGATTCATCTCCTGACGGACTGGTTTCTGATCGTCGCTACTATGTGGCCTTGCGCGATAGTCTACATCGTGTCGGGCTACGCCGTCGCCTTTCGTTCAGGTTGGCTGCGGAAGACCGGTCGCGTCCCGGAAGCGCCGATGGCATCGACCCTCATTTTTGGAGGGCTTGGATGGGCATTGACGCGATTTGTGTTTAGCGATCGCCATAGGGTGATCGGAGATCCTCTACTGTCGGTCCTGGTGTGGGTAATGAGAATAACTCATGTGCCGATTTTGCTCTTTTTTTCCTACGTCGCCTTGATGCTGGCTCGTGCCACCATTTCATGATTCCGATACGGATTGAATTCGTCAAGCCTTCCGGCGCAGCGCCGCGTCGAGGCTCCAGGCGCCAGCCCCGGCGAACACCAGGTAGAAGAAGACCCAGCAATAGAGGATCGCCTCGCCGCCTTCGTTGACGCCCGGCCAGGGACTCTTTGGAAAGTGGACCATGAAATACGCGACCGCCATTTCACCGGCCAGGATGAAAGCGACCGGGCGGGTGAAGAGGCCTAACGCGAGCACGGCCCCTCCGACGGTTTCCAGCAACGCCGCGACCAACGCGATCGGCGGCAGCGGACCTGCTTCACCTGGCATTGCCGCGGGGAAATGAAACAGCTTCATGGTCCCGTGTTCGACGAAGAGCAGCGCCGCGACGATGCGCAGCAGGCTGAGTACGCGCGGCGCCCAGGCGTTCAGGTTTTCCATGTTTCGCTCTCACTCGCCTTTTTTAGTCAGGTTTCCGCCATGCGCTGGATGGCGACGTAGTCGGTCTTGCCCGAGCCGAGAACCGGCACCTCGGGGACCTTCACGATCCGGCGCGGCACGGCCAACTCCGGCGCGCCGAGGCTCTGGGCGTGGGCGATGAGGGCGGCGACCTCGGCGTCGGGCCGGTCGGTGACCAGGACCAGCCGTTCGCCCTTCTTAGGATCGGGCAGGGAGATCACCGCGTGGCGCGCGTTGGGCCACAGGCCGGCGGCCAGATCCTCGGCGGCGGTCAGTGAGATCATCTCGCCGCCGATCTTGGCGAAGCGTTTGACCCTTCCCAGGATAGTGATCCACCCATCGTCAGTCATCTCCACCACATCGCCGGTGTCGTGCCAGCCATCGGGCGGCGGCTCGACCTCACCGGGCGCGTTGAGATAGCCGGTCATGATGTTGGGGCCACTCACATAAAGGCGGCCACCGCGGGTGATGCCAGGCACCGATTCCAGGCGGGTGCGCATCCCCGGCACCAGGCCTCCCACCGTGCCGCGCCGGTTGTCGGTGGGCTTGTTGACGGCGATCACCGGCGAAGCCTCGGT
>JALYTR010000251.1 GCA_030854165.1 Pseudomonadota bacterium
CGTCTACAGCCTCGCCGCTGGGGCCAGCGTCTATCCCACCGGCCAGCGCAACGGCGTGTGGATGGAGGTCGATGACGAGAATGGCAATCGCGGCTGGGTGCCCTCGACCATGACCACCTCGCGGTAAGCGCGGGCGCTCAGTGAAAATCACGACTGCGGACGAGCCGCCCGACCGGGCCGGCTTCGGCACTTTTCATCCGCGCCAGACGCCCTGACAGATCGGTGAAGCGTTCGGCGACGACGTGGATCACCTCGCCGGCCCGTTGCAGGCGGCCGTGCACGACCAGGAAGGCGGAACTCATCACCACCCGCCGGTTGGCGGTGAATACGTCCCGCCAGACCACCGCGTTGGCCGAGCCGGTCTCGTCCTCCAGGGTGACGAACACCACCCCCTTGGCGGTGCCGGGCCGCTGGCGGATCAGCACCAGGCCGCCGACGCTCACCCGGCGCCCGTTCTTCATGTCCTTGAGGTGGGCAGCCGTCACCGCGCCCAGGCTGGTCAGCAGTGGGCGAAAGAAGGCGCACGGGTGGGCCTTCAGGGAAAGACTGGTGGTCCGATAGTCCTCGGCCACATGGGCGGCCAGGGCCATGGCCGGTAGATCGACCCTCCCTTCGGCGGGCGCGCCCATCAGGGCCAGCAGCGGCGCGTCGGCCTCGACCTTGACCTCCGGCGCCAACCCCTTCACCGCCCACAACCCCGCGCGGCGGTCCAGGCCTAAGGAGCGCAGGGCGTCGGCCTCGGCAAGCAGCTCCAGGCTCTGGCGCGAGAGCGACGCGCGCCTGGCGAGGTCTTGCAGCGTATGCGCGCCGGCGGTCCGCGCCTCGATCAGCCGCTCGGCCTCTTCCCGCTTGAGCCCACGAATCTGCCGAAGGCCCAGGCGGACGGCGTTTTGCCGGATGAGTTGCGCTCCCTCCCCCGCCCCCTCCACCGCCTTCGGCGGTCCCCCTCCCCCGCTGCGCGGGTGAGGATCAGGGCGCCTTAGATCCTCCCCCATGGACTGGGGGAGGGGGACCGCGAAGCGGTGGAGGGGGCGGCCGCTTCCCAAATCCTCCAACCCACTCTCCCACCCGCTCGCCATCACGTCCGCCGCCCGCACCTCGACGCCGTGCTCGCGGGCGTCGCGGACCAGTTGGGCGGGCTGGTAGAAGCCCATGGGTTGGCTGTTCAGCATGGCGGCGCAGAAGACGTCCGGGTGATGGTGTTTGAGCCACGCCGAGATGTAGACCAACTTGGCGAAACTCACCGCGTGGCTCTCGGGAAAACCATAGGAGCCGAACCCCTCGATCTGGCGAAAGCAGCGCTCGGCGAAATCGCGGTCGTAGCCGCGCCCCACCATGCCTTCGACGAACTTCTCGCCATAGACACCCACCCCACCATGATGGCGGAAAGTGGCCATGGACCGCCTCAGACCGTTGGCCTCCTCGGGGGTGAATTTGGCAGCCTCGATAGCCAGCCGCATGGCCTGTTCCTGGAACAGCGGCACGCCCAGCGTCTTGCCGAGCACCGCCTTCAGTTCATCGGCGTGCCCGTGCTCGGGCGAAGGGGCGGGATAGTCCACCGCCTCGATCCCCTCGCGGCGGCGAAGATAGGGATGGACCATGTCGCCCTGGATGGGGCCCGGCCGCACGATCGCCACCTCGATGACCAGGTCGTAGAACTTCGCCGGCTTCAGCCTCGGCAGCATGGACATCTGGGCCCGGCTTTCCACCTGGAAGACGCCCACGGAATCGGCCCGGCTCAACATCGCATAGACGGCCGGATCCTCAGGCGGGATGTCGGCCATGTCGGCGATGCCCAGGGCGTCCATGGCGCGCTTGATGGCGGTGAGCATGCCCAGCGCCAGGACATCGACCTTCATCAGGCCCAGGGCGTCGATGTCGTCCTTGTCCCACTCCAGGAAGGTGCGGTCCTTCATGGCGGCGTTGCCGATCGGCACGGTCTCGTCCAGCCGCCGCCGGGTGAGCACGAAGCCGCCGACGTGCTGCGACAGATGGCGCGGAAAACCGAGGATTTCGGTGGCCAGGGCGGTGGCGCGACGGATGGCCAGGCTTGCCGGATCCAGCCCCGCCTGGCGGATGTGGTCGTCCGGAATACCGTCGCCCCAGCTTCCCCACACGGTCCCCGCCAAGGCCGCGGTGACGTCTTCCGTCAGGCCCAGGGCTTTTCCGACATCGCGGATGGCGCTGCGCGGGCGGTAGTGGATGACGGTGGCGCAGATGGCCGCCCGGTCGCGGCCATACCGTCGGTACACATACTGCATCACCTCCTCGCGCCGCTCGTGCTCGAAATCGACGTCGATATCCGGCGGCTCGTCGCGCTCCTTGGAGATGAAGCGGGCGAAGAGAAGATCGTGATCGGGCGCCGTGGGATCGACCGCGGTGACGCCCAGGCAGAAACAGACCACGGAATTGGCCGCCGAGCCTCGTCCCTGGCAAAGGATGCCCTGGGCCCTGGCCCAGCGGACGATGTCGTGGACGGTGAGGAAATAGTTAGGGTAGTTCAACTCTTCGATCAGCTCGAGTTCGTGGCGAAGAGTGTTCTTCACCTTGTCGGGCACGCCAGCGGGATAGCGCCAATCCGCCCCGGCCCAGGCCAGGTCGGTGAGATGGGTGATGGCGCTCTTGCCCGGCGGCACGGGCTCGTCGGGATATTCGTATTTGAGATGGCCAAGATCGAAACCGACGCGCGCGGCCACCTCCCCAGTTCGCGCCACCGCGTCCGGCCATTTCGAAAACAGCCGCGCCATTTCCGCGGGGGATTTGACATGCCGCTCGGCGTTGGCCTCCAGCCGCAGGCCCGCCTCGCTGATCGTGCAACCCTCGCGGATACAGGTCAGGATATCCTGCAGGGGCCGCCGTTCGGGCGCGTGATAGAGGACATCGTTGACGGCGATCATCGGCGCTCCGGCGCGGCTACCCAGGGAGTCGAGCCTCGCCAGGCGCTTCAAATCCTGAGCGCCGTAAGGTCGGGTGGCGGCGAGCCAGACGCGCCCACGGCATTCGCCCACCAGACCCTTAAGCGCGGTCTCGAAGGCGTCATCGAGACTGACCGGCGGGATCGCCAGGATCAGTTGCCCCTCCCCATGCTCGATCAGATCGGAGGCGGTGAGATGGCACGCGCCCTTCTTCGCCCGCCGCTGACCCAGTGTCAGCAGCCGCGTCAGGCGCCCCCACGCCTCCCGGTCGGTGGGGTAGCAAAGCACGCTGGGGGTCTCGTCGGCGAAGTCCAGGCGGGCCCCGCTGAGCACCCGCTGGCCGATCTCGCGCCCCTTGGCCCAGGCCCGCACCACGCCGGCCACCGTGTTGCGGTCGGCGATCCCGATCGCCGCCAGTCCCAGCGCCTTGGCCGTAATCACCAGTTCTTCCGGATGCGAGGCGCCGCGCAGGAAGCCGTAGTTGGTGGTCGTCTGAAGTTCGGCGTAGGTCATTGGAGCTTCGATCGGACCCCCCTACCCAAACAGGCCATGCAGCCACCATTTGGCGGGCGCGGCGCCGGTATGGAGGCCGGCGCGGAAGAGCCAGAAGCGCCCCCCCGCTTCGTCCTCGACCCGGTAATAGTCGCGCACCAGCACTGGATCGGCGGCTTCGTCGAAGGGCAGGCGCCACCATTCCCGCGCCAGGCGCTCGGGGCCTTCGGCGCGACGGACGCGATGAGCCAGGCCCCGCCAGCGGAAGAAAACCGGCGGATCGTCGGGCACGGGGGCGATGGCCTCGATGGGCTCGGGACGGTTGAACAGACGCAGGGGGCGCGGCCTCTTCAGATCCCAACCGGCGTCCGGCGAAACCGACAGCGGCGGGTGGCGGGCCGCGGCGCGTTCGGGGGCGTGACTGGGATAGGGTTCGGCGCGCCAGACGGCGTCGGTTCCCAGGCGACCGGCGAGACGGTCGATCAGAGTGGCGATCCCTTCCTCCGGCGCGATCTCGCCGGCGCCTTCCAGAGTCTGCTGGCGCGGCGAGAGGCGCTCCACATCTTCGGCGGTCAGGGTCACCACCTCGATGCCGAAGCCCGGATCGACGCTCTCCAGATGAGGCGCGAACAGGCGGGCGATGCGCGGCGCCTCGCGGCCGGCCAGGGAAAGGCCGATGGAAAGACGCTGGGCGACGCCGTCCAGGCGGTGAAAGCCAAGTTCGAAGCGCCGCGCCCCCCGCCCCTCCGCCTCCAGGCGCGCGCAGAGCCGGGCGGCGATGTCTCCGGCGGCGCAGACGAGGTCATCGGGCGTGCTGATTGGTTCGGCGAAGGCCAGCCGCGCGAACCACGGATTGGGCG
>JALYTR010000252.1 GCA_030854165.1 Pseudomonadota bacterium
GTCCCCGGCGCCGCCGTCGCCGCCCGCGCCGCCCTCGATCGTACCGGCGTCGTTGGTCACTGCTCCGGCTGACAGCGAGATGGCGACGCCTCCGAAAGCGCCCCTTGCGTTCTGTTGTCCGCCAGCGCCTCCTTGGCCACCCGCCACCACGCCGCCGTTGACTAGGTTGCCGCCCGCTAGGAGATCGATCGCGTCGCCGCCGGCGCCGCCGATGGCGCCGTTGCTCCTGCCATAACTGGGCACGGTCTGACCACCAACGCCTCCGGTCCCGCCGGCAATCGTGGCATGATTGACGATCGAGCCTGCCGCGGAAAGCACGATCGCCACACCGCCAACGCCGCCGTCATAGGGGCTTCTGGTCGAAGCGTCATAGCCTCCGACGCCACCGGCCCCACCGGCGATGGCGTTGAAGTTAACCACCCCGCCGCCGGCGGAAAGCTCGACGCCCAGGGCGCCAGCCCCGCCCTGATAGTGGCCCGTGCCTCCGGCCGCGCCGGCCGCCGCGAAGATTCGACCCTGGTTGTAGACCTTGGCGACCGCGCTGGCGAAAACGCCCGTCCCGCCGACGTAGGCCGAGCCGGTGAGGAGGAGCCCGGCGAAGCTGGGCGAGAGCGCGTAGCCGGCGCTGTAGGTTCCGGTCAGGGTCTTGGTCGTCATCGGGCGCCTCCGCTTCACGCCGCCCATCGCGTCGCGCCGCAGGGGGGTGAGGCGATAACTATGCGCCCAGCGCTCCGTCCTGGCTATCCAAGCGCACCGTTTACCCTTATAGGCGCGCGGTCGCGGCGCTTGCGGCCGTTGGCGCGATTAAACCTTCACGGGGGCGTTTTCGATATGAGTCTTGTGCTTGAGCTGGTGATCGTCGCCGGCCTGCTGGCGGTGCTTTATGGCGTCGTTCAGACCGCGACCCTCATGCGCGCGTCGCCCGGCAATGAGAAGATGCAGGAGATCGCCGCGGCGATCCAGGAGGGCGCGCAGGCGTATCTTCGGCGGCAGTACGCCACCATCGCGGCGGTGGGCGTGGTGATCCTGATCGCCATCTTCTTCCTGCTCGGCTGGCGCGAGGCGCTGGGCTTCCTGATCGGATCGGTGCTGTCGGGCCTGGCGGGGTTCGCCGGCATGTTGATTTCGGTCAGGGCCAATGTGCGCACCGCTCAAGGCGCTTCGGAGAGCCTGGCGCGGGGCCTCTCGCTCGCTTTCCGCTCCGGGGCGGTCACCGGCATGCTGGTGGCGGGCTTCGCCCTCCTGGGCGTGGCCGGCTATTATGCGGTGTTGACCGCCGGAATGGGCCTTGAGAACACCAGCCGCGATGTGGTCGATTCTCTGGTGGCCCTGGGCTTTGGCGCCTCGCTGATCTCCATCTTCGCCCGTCTCGGCGGCGGCATCTTCACCAAGGGCGCCGATGTGGGCGGCGACATGGTCGGCAAGGTCGAGGCCGGCATTCCCGAGGACGACCCGCGCAACGCCGCCACCATCGCCGACAACGTGGGCGACAACGTCGGCGACTGCGCAGGCATGGCGGCCGACCTCTTCGAGACCTATGCGGTGACCACCGTGGCGACCATGATCCTGGCGGCGATCTTCTTTCGCGGGACGGCCGTGGTGGGGAGCATGATGCTGCTGCCGCTGGCCATCTGCGGGGTGTGCATCGTCACCTCCATCGCCGGCGCCTTCGCCGTGCGCCTGGGCAAGAAAAACAACATCATGGGCGCCCTCTATCAGGGCCTCATCGTCACCGGCGCGCTGTCGGTAATCGCGGTCTGGTGGGTGATCCACACTCTGGTTCCCGCCGACGGGGTGACCGTACTGGGCAAGCTCGTCAGTCCCAACGCCCTCTTCTACTGCGGCCTGGTGGGCCTGGCGGTGACGGCGGCCATCGTGGTGATCACCGAATTCTACACCGGCACCAACTTCCGCCCAGTGAAGTCGATCGCCAAGGCGTCGGTCTCCGGACACGGCACGAATGTGATCCAGGGCCTGGCCATGAGCCTGGAATCCACCGCCGCCCCGGCCCTGGTGATCATCGTCGGCATCGTGCTGACCTTCCAGTTCGCCGGCCTGTTCGGGGTCGCCATCGCGACCACCACCATGCTCTCCCTGGCCGGCTTCATCGTCGCCCTGGACGCCTTCGGACCAGTGACCGACAACGCCGGCGGCATCGCCGAGATGGCCGGCCTTCCCGGCGAAGTGCGCATCGCCACCGACGCCCTGGACGCGGTGGGCAACACCACCAAGGCTGTGACCAAGGGCTACGCCATCGGCTCGGCGGGCCTGGGGGCCCTGGTCCTTTTCGCCGCCTACACCCAGGACCTGAAGTATTTCTCCGCCAACCCGGTCCAGTTCCCCTTCTTCGCCGGCATGGGCAATGTGGCCTTCGATCTTTCCAACCCCTTCGTGGTCGTCGGCCTGCTGTTCGGCGGCCTGCTGCCGTTTTTGTTCGGCGGTCTCTCGATGACCGCGGTTGGCCGCGCCGCCGAGGCGGTGGTGGCCGAGGTGCGCCGGCAGTTCAAGGAAAACCCCGGCATTATGACCTATGAGGTCAAGCCCGAATACGGCCGCGCCGTGGACATCCTCACCCGCGCGGCGATCAAGGAGATGATCGTCCCGTCCCTGCTGCCGGTCGCCTCGCCCATCGTGCTTTTCGTGGTGATCGACCTGATCGCCGGCAAGTCGCAGGCCTTCTCGGCGCTCGGCGCCATGCTGATGGGTGTGATCGTCACCGGCCTCTTCGTGGCCATCTCAATGACCTCGGGCGGCGGGGCGTGGGACAACGCCAAGAAGCTGATCGAGGAAGGCCATTACGGCGGCAAGGGCTCTGAAGCGCACAAGGCCGCCGTAACCGGGGACACGGTGGGCGATCCCTACAAGGACACCGCCGGCCCGGCCGTGAACCCGATGATCAAGATCACCAACATCGTCGCCCTGCTGCTCCTCGCCGTGCTGGCGCATGGGGCGTTCAAGTAGGGAGTTCCCCGGGGCGGCGTCGGAGCTGATCCTCCCCCATTTTTCATGGGGGTGGGGGACGAGCGCCGGTGCGGCGCCGCTTGAGGCGCGTCCGCCTAGTGCGGATCATCCGGGTGGGACCCTGGCGTCTGGTTTTCATCCGGCGGAAGGGCGCTGACCGAACCGATGCTGCCCAGGAGCTGTTCGAGCACGGTCATCTCCCGCCCGCGGGTGGGTGTTTCACGTCCGTTGTAGGCGATCACCCGGCCATCCTTGAGGGTGTAGGTGTTCACGGCGGTTACCTGCTGGGTACCCTTGTCGAAGGCGATCGCCACCACGTCGCGCTTGACCACGCGGGGATGATAGAAAGCCGTCCTGTTGGAGACCTGGGAAATGTAGAACCAGGTGTCCTTGTCGAAGGTCCCCGTCGCCGTGGGCGAGCCGAGCCTGGCCTGGACCGTGGCGCGCGTATCCTCGCCGACCTTGACGTCCGAGGGCGCCTGTTCGACGGCCTGAAAACCCTGGAAGCTGTTCACGGGCGAACAGGCCGCGGCGCCCAGCAAGGCGGTGGAAAGGACGGCGGCGACGGCAGTGCTGCGGAGCATGGCTGTGGAAACCTCGTGTCGGCTGATCTTCGCGGCCTTTGACCTAAAGCCGAGGGCCGCCTAGTTCAATGCGCCAGATTACCCCCTCCCGCGGCGAAAGCGAGGCAAGCTCACGTGTTTCTTGACCGGATCCTGGCCAGAAAAGCGGAAAGGAGCGTGGCGCGTCGGCTCTACGACGGCGCGGTGGCGCGGGCCAGGCAGCCGGCGCTCTATGCCCAGATGGGCGCGCCCGACACGCCCGAGGGGCGATTCGAAATCCTGACGCTGCATGTGATTCTGCTCATCGACCGGCTCAGAGGCGACACCCCGGCCGCCAGCCACCTGCGCCAGGCGCTCTTCGATGTCTATTTGAGCGATCTCGACGGAGCGCTTCGCGAAATGAGCGTCGGCGACCTCGCTGTCGGCAAGCGGATGAAGACGCTGGGTCAGGCCTTCTATGGCCGGGCGAGAGCCTACGACGACGCCTTCAAGTCTCTTCCCAGCCTCGGGGAACTCGAAAGCATCGTGGCGCGAACCGCGCTGGATGGCTTGGCCGATGTCGATCCGGGGCCATTGGCGAGCTACATCGCGCGGACCCGAGAACGCCTCACAAGCTGCCAGACCAGTGCGCTGCTGGATGGAAGCGCGACCTGGCTGGCAGGATGAGCGCCGAATCCGCGGACTGGCGGCGCGAGCCGTTCGCGCGGCTTGCATCGCGCGCGCCCGGCTGTATCGTCCG
>JALYTR010000253.1 GCA_030854165.1 Pseudomonadota bacterium
GCTCTTTCCTTTGTCTTGAAGACGCGGGCGGGACGCCCGCGCTCCATTAAGTCGCGCTAACGGCGCAAGCCGAGCGTGCCGATCAGGGCCTGATAGCGGCCCTCGTCGGTCTTCTTCAGGTGATCGAGCAGCGAGCGGCGGGCGGAAACCAGCTTCAGGAGGCCCCGGCGCGAATGGTTGTCCTTCTTGTGGGTCTTGAAGTGTTCGGTGAGATTGGCGATCCGTTCGGACATGATCGCCACCTGAACCTCGGCCGAGCCGGTGTCGCCCTCCGAGCGGGCATGAGTGTGGATGACTTCGGTCTTGCGTAGCGCGGTGATCGACATCGGGCTTTCTTTCCGCTCGTCTTTAAGGGTGAAAGACGCGAGTGGGATTGAGCCGTCCCGCCCGCATCTCGCAGAGGGCGACGATCCTTAGCTCGTGACGGGCGGAAACGACGCGGGAGGCGGTAAGCCTGGCCCTCAAGGTCTCAACCTGCCGGGGGAGCAGAACGATCGATCGTCCCTGCGTCAGCCTGAAGGCGTCTTCGGCGGTCACGGCCAGTTCCGGGATGTCGTCCAGGGCGGTCTCGACCGGAAGCAGGGCCTCCAGAGGCGCGCCTCCATGACACAAGTTCTCCAGGTTTTCCAGCGTAATCGCGAACGCCTCGGTGAAGGCGCCCACGCGGGTGCGACGAAGTTCGCTCACATGGGCATGGGCGCTTAGGGTGGTGGCCAGGTCCCGCACCAGGGCGCGAACGTAGGTCCCTTTGCCGCAATCGATCTCCAGGGTGACATGATCGGTGTCCGCCGCCGCCACCAGGCGGGCGTCGTGGATGGTGACCCGCCGCGGTTTGAGCTCCATGGCGATCCCCTCGCGAGCCAGATCGTATGCCCGCGCCCCTCCCACCTTCACCGCCGAATAGTCCGGCGGAATCTGCTCGATCTCGCCGATGAACGCCGGCAGCGCCGCCCGCACCGCCTCGGGCGACGGCCGCGCCTCGCTCGTCGCGGTGACAGCGCCTTCCTCATCAAGGGTCGCCGTCTCGATTCCCCAGCGGATGGTGAACCGATAGGTCTTGCCGGCGTCCATCAGGAAGGAAACGGTCTTGGTCGCTTCGCCGAGCGCTATGGGCAGGATGCCGCTGGCGAGCGGATCGAGGGTCCCGGCGTGCCCCGCCTTCTGGGCGTTAAACGCCCGCCGCACCCGCCCGACCGCCTGGGTCGATCCTAAGTCGCGCGGCTTGTCCAGGCAGATCCAGCCGGAGACAGGATCGCCCTTGCGCCGGCGCGGCATCAGTCTTCCGCGTCTTCGCCCGCCGCCTCGATATCCCGCCGCACGCGGGGATCGTCCAGGAGGCGGTTCATGTGGGCGGCGGCGTCGAAGCTGTTGTCGTGAACGAACCTGAGGGTCGGGGTGAACTTCATCTCGATCGCGTGCCCAAGCTTGCCGCGCAGGAGCTTGGCGGCCCGATTGAGACCGGCGACCACTTCGGCCGAATGGACCCCGCCCAGAGGTTCGACAAAACAGATCGCGTGCTTGAGATCGGGACTGACCTTGACCTGGCTCAGGGTCACCGAGACATCGGCCAGGGCCGGATCGGCGAAATCCTCCAGGCGCAGAATCTCCACCAAAGAGTGGCGCACCAGTTCGCCGGCGCGAAGCTGGCGCTGCGAGGGCCCGGCCTTGGGTCGGCGGCCGGAGCGGGTGGAGATGGGCATGACGGTCTTCTTCGCGCGTCCCGCCCGGCGGATCGAACACCGGCTTTGCGGGAAAGGGCGCGCTTCTAGGGCCGCGCGGGGGGATTGTCCAGGGACGCGCCCGCTAGACTGAAATCCTTCAGTCAGCCCGGTATGGCGTGGCTTGATCGCGATTTTCCAGATGCTGGAAGCCGAGGGGGAGCCTCACGACTCGCCGTAGAACATCGCCTCGATCTCCGCCGCGCACATGGTGTCGAAATCTTCCGGAATCTGGATTTGACCGGCCATAAAGCCAAGGCGCTGGGCGGGCTTTCGGTCTTCCGCGTCGATGGCCGTGACCTTGACCATCGGCTTGCCCGCCTTGGCGATCATGGCGGCCTCACCCTTGGCGGCTTGGTCCACCAGAGCGGGAAGGCGGGTCTTGGCCCCCTGGGTTTTGACGGTTCGCATGGCGCCTCCTTCCGTGAACTTGGTCCGAACCTGGCCCATGTGGCGGCGCGCATCAAGAACCCGCTTCACCCCTACGCTTGCGTTTTTATATCTAAATCAGTATATATCACTCCAATGAAATTGTTGTGCTTTATGGGTGCGTCACTCAAAAATCTGCGGGAGTTTCCCGAGGACGCTCGCCATGATGCCGGATACCAATTGGAGAGAGTGCAACGCGGCGAATCGCCGGAGGATTTCAAACCGATGCCGACCATCGGCAAGGGCGTCGAGGAAATTCGGGTGTGGGACTAGTCCGGGACCTTTCGGGTGATCTACACCGCCGGGCTCGCCGACGCGGTCTGGGTGTTGCACGCCTTTCAGAAGAAGACTCAAGCCACGGCCAGGCGCGATATCGAACTGACCAAATCCAGATATGCCGAACTCATGAGAGGCGGAAGATGAGCGAAATTCAGACCTTCGAGAGCGTTTGGGACGCCATCGCCGACACGCCGCAACAGGCCGCCAATCTGCGCGCCCGGGCCGAGCTGATGCGGCAGATCGCGGCCATCATCAAGGCCAATGCCTGGACGCAGGCCGCCGCCGCGAGCCATTGCGGCGTCACCCAGCCCCGCATCAATGACCTGCTGCGCGGTCGCGTCTCGCGATTCTCCCTCGACGCCCTAGTGAACATTGCTACCGCGCTGGGGCGTCGTGTGCATGTTCGGTTGGAAGTGGCTTGATGGTAGTATCGGCGATACGCGTGCGTTTCGCGGAACATATCGTCCAGGATCAGATTGCCGGTTTCACGTCGGCGATAGCCGCATATGGCCTCGTATCAATTGATCAATCTGGCCGTTCGATTGTCGTCGAAATAGCCCGGCAATCAAAGCTCCGAGGCCTGAGGGACCAGCTTGTCCAATGGGATTGCCACGGATTTCTGCGCTGGTCGGAAATCGCGACCTGATTCACCCTCACAGCCCCAACCTCCCCCACTTCGCCGTTACCGCCTCCACCACCGCCGGGTCCATGGCGATCTTCCGGCCCCAGTCGCGCTTGGTCTCCGGCGGCCACTTGTTCGTTGCGTCCAGGCCGATCTTGGACCCCAGGCCGCTCTCGGGGGAGGCGAAGTCGAGGTAGTCGATGGGGGTGTTCTCGACGATCGTGATGTCGCGGGCGGGGTCCATGCGGGTGGCCAGGGCCCACATGACGTCCTTCCAGTCGCGGGCGTCGATGTCGTCGTCCACCACAATCACCCACTTGGTGTACATAAACTGGCGCAGATACGACCACACCCCCATCATCACGCGCTTGGCGTGGCCGGGGTAGGCCTTGGCGATCGACACCACGGCGATCCGATAGCTACAGCCCTCCGGCGGCAGCCAGAAATCGACGATCTCCGGGAACTGCGCCCGCAGCAGCGGCACGAACACCTCGTTGAGCGCTTCGCCCAGGACGCTGGGCTCATCGGGCGGCCGGCCGGTGTGAGTGGTGAGATAGATCGGGTCGCGCCGCATGGTGATGGCGGTGACCTGGAAGATCGGGAAGCGCTCCACCGAATTGTAGTAGCCGGTATGGTCGCCGTAGGGTCCCTCGTCGGCGTATTCATCGAGCCGCACCTCGCCCTCGATGACGATCTCGGCGTGGGCGGGGACGAGGAGGGGCTGGGTCTTGGCCGCCACCAGTTCCACCCGCGCCCCGCGCAGCAGGCCGGCGAACTGGTATTCCGACAAGGTGTCGGGAACCGGGGTGACGGCGGCGAGGATGGTCCCCGGATCGGCCCCGATCACCGCGCAGGCCGGCAGGGCGCTGGGCTTGCCGGCCGCCTTCCAGCGCCTGTGATGCTGGGCGCCGCCGCGATGAGCCAGCCAGCGCATGATCGTCCGGTCGCGGCCGATGACCTGCATCCGGTAGATGCCGAGGTTGTAGTCGTCCTCGCGGCTCTCCGACGGCCCCTTGGTCACCACCAGGGGCCAGGTGATCAGGGGCGCGGGCTCGCCCGGCCAGCAGGTCTGGATGGGCAGGGCGCCAAGATCGATGTCGGCCCCGGTCAGCACCACTTCCTGCACGGGAGCGCCCTTCACGGTTTTGGGGCGCATGCCCATGACGGTGCGGGCAAGCGGCAACAGATCCCAGGCCTCCTTCATGC
>JALYTR010000254.1 GCA_030854165.1 Pseudomonadota bacterium
GGCGACGGACGCGCCGGTCACGGCGTCGGTAGCCCCAAGTCCGGCTCAAAGCGCCCTGCCGCCCGACTATACGCCGCCTACCCCGGCGCCGGAGGCGTCGTCCCCCGCTCCGATCCCGGCCCCGCCGCCGGTCGCCTACCGCGCCCCCGAGCCCGTCTATCGTTCTCCTCCGCCCGTCTACCGCGCCCCCGAGCCTCGCTACCGACCGGGGCCGGCGCGCTACATCGCCGATGGCAAGGTGATGGCGGCCAGTGGCATGTTCCGCGACTACGAGGTGCAAAAGCACGACCACCTCGACGCCATCGCCCGCGACCTGCAGACCACCCGTAAGATTCTGGTGGACGCCAACCATCTCAAGGCCCCTTACGATCTTCAGCCGGGCGAGCATCTCAAGGTGCCGGTCGCCAAGGCCTATGAGATCGCTTCCGGCGACACCATGAGCGCGGTGGCCAAGCGCTTCGGCGTCAGCCCCTCGGCATTGGCCGATCTGAACAATCTGTCCGTGCGCGGCGGTCTGCGGCCCGGCGAGAAGCTGGCCCTTCCGGCCAATTACGACGATCACGGGCCGACTCGTTTGCCCCCGGTCATGATCGCCGAGACATCTCCGGCGCCGCGGCCCATCTATCGGCCGCCGGCCCGTCCCGCCACCACCGTCGAACAGGAAGGGCCCTATGTGCCCAGCCCCTGGGCGCTCGCCGCCGCCCAGCGACTGGCGGTCACCAGGTCCTATGGGCCGCCGACCTATGTTCCGGGTCGTCCCAATCCCAACGCGGCCATCCCGGCGGCGCCGCCACGCACTTATGCCTACAGGCCGCCGGCCGCTGCCTATGCCCCGCCGGCCGCCCCCGCCCTTTCCCAGGCCGCGGTCGCCCAGGCGGGGCGCGGCCGATTCATCTGGCCGGTTCGCGGTGAAATCATCGCGCCCTTCGGAGTCATGGGCGTGGGACGGCGCAACGACGGCGTCGATGTCAGGTCGGCCCAGGGGACGGTGGTCCACGCCGCCGCGGCCGGCAATGTGGTCTATGCCGGCGACCAGGTGCCGGGCTTTGGCAATCTGGTGCTGATCAAGCACGCCGACGGCTGGGTCACCGCCTACGCCCATCTCGACAAGCTCAGCGTCCAGATGCGCCAGATGGTCGCCCAGGGCCAGGAGGTGGGCGAGGTCGGCCAGACCGGCGGCGTAACCGAACCGCAGCTCCACTTCGAAGTCCGCTACGCCCCCACCCCCGCCGACAAGGCCCGGCCAGTGGATCCGCTGCTGGTGCTGCCGAAGTAGCCGGCACGGCGACCGGATGCTTCCATTGGCGCACGATGCGCGAATCGGACGACCGTTGATCGCCAAATTCGTCTGCCCTGAATCGCCCGGCCATCCCGCATGTCCGCCCAGGCAAGGCCATAAGCACTTCACCGCCGGAGCCTGTCCTCGGGCCGGCGAAGCCGGACCCGGGGGATCGGGTCGCCAAATGGACCGTCGCCCAGGCCGCCAACCGGGCCACCGCGGCGGCAGCCTAACTCGCCGAGCTGCAAGCCGCGGAGATCGCCGCGTCTCATATGTCCTGATCCCGGACAAGGGGTTGAGTTGGTGGGTGAGTTATAGATAACCTGACCGATCGGTCAATTTATGAGTTCCGAGACGTCGATCTTCGCGGCCCGACAAGGGGGCGAACATAGACCTGTCTGACCCGAAGGCGAGGAGATTTCCCTGCTCATTTTCGAAACCTCGGAGACGCCCGATGCCCGATCGCTGCGAATAGCGACCCTCGGCACCTGCCGTCTGCGCCTGCCAATTTCAGCGCTTGTCGCGCGTGGCGAGATGAAACTGGTGGCTTCCGGTATCAAGAGATACCACACGACGGCGTGCGAGGCCCTGCAGGCCCTTGAGGTCGCCCTGGGCGTCGAACGCATTCCCCCTCATCTTCGGCCCTACATCTTCTGGCAAGGCGAGACACCCAATACGCTCACCCTAAAGCGCGTCCTGGCAGGGGGCGTGGACGTCTTCCTGCTCGAAATCGTCAGCTCGCAACAATTCTTTTGTGAAAATGTGCCGCTTCCGGACGGTTTGGTCAGCAGGAAGCTGGTTCGGCCGCACGGAAACGCCCTTCTCCGCTGGTATAGGGAAGTGTGCCTGCGGGGCGCAGCCGACGAGGCCACGGTGCTTGCCGCCCTCGAGTCATTGCCGACGGGCGAAGCCGAAAAGGACGATCTGGCCTATTTTCTTCGGGCCATCCGCATGGTGCGGCAGGGTGCGGACGAAATCGCGGCCTCCCTGAGAACCTTGATGTCGATGGCGCCGGGCCTCTGGGTCGTGGTGGGCCCGTTCTACATTGCGAGTGAGGAAGGGGCTCTCATGACCGCGCGGAAGGTTCTGATGGCAGACCTGAAGGAGGCGGCGAGGCGGGCGGGCGCCATCTCTTACGATCCATCTGAACTCATTGAACAATTTGGCCGGGAGACGGTATTGCGCGGTCAGGGAACGTTGATTCATCACTATTCGGACGAATTCCTCCCCACGGCGGGAGCGGCGCTGATGGATGCCGTGCGCCAGGCCCTCGCCAGCGGATCCGCTGCTGGTGCTGCCGAAATACCCGGCGCGGCTCCGAATGCTTTCATTGGCGCACCATGAGTGAATCAGAAGAACCGTCGATCGCCAAAATCGTTTGCCCTGATCGCCCGGCCAGGGCGGTCGGGAGACGAATTATGGCCAAACGGCCTTGGCCGAAGGTCGATAAATTTGCCACGAACGGCACGAACCCCACGAACTCGCGCGATTTTACGCAAGGGAGCGCCCGCGCTTCGCGCAAAGGCCGTTGGTTTGTTCGTGATGTTCGGGAAGTTCGTGGTTGAAATAGAGCGTTAACCCGATCGCCCTGAATCGCCCGGTCATCTCGCATTGCAAAAGAGAGCCGGGGCGCATAGCTTCCCGCGACTTTTTCTAGCCGGCGTCCATCAAGCGCCGCCCCCTAAGCGCCTGACTAACCCGCAGCGGAGATCCAATGCTCGCCACGCACGCCCTCGTCCTCGCCGTCATCGCCGCTCCGGCGAGCGGGATCGGAGGCTTTCTGGCTGGACCGGGCCAGCAGTTCATCCTTTTGGGCGCCATCGCGGTCATGTTCTACTTCATGATCCTGAGGCCCCAGCAGCGCCGCGCCCGCGAGCACGCCGCCCGGGTCGATTCGATCAAGCGCGGCGACACGGTGGTCCTCTCCAGCGGCGTGATCGGCAAGGTGGTGCGGGTGGAGGACAAGGAAGTCGGCGTCGAGGTCGCCCAGAACGTCACCGTCAAGGTGGTCAAGGCGATGGTCGCCGAGGTCCGCGCCCGCGGCGAGCCGGCGCCGGCCAACGACGCCAAGTCTTAAGCGCGCCGACCGCCGTCACACACGATGCTCGCTCTCACCCGCTGGAAGATCGGCCTGGTCGTCTTTTCGCTGCTCTTCGGCCTGATCTTCACCCTGCCCAATCTGCTGCCGCCCGGCGCGGTGGCGGCATTGCCGGGCTGGATGCCGCACCAGCGGCTCTCCCTGGGACTCGATCTCCAGGGAGGCTCGTACCTGCTCATGGAAGTGGATACCGCGGCTTTGAAAAAGGAGCGGCTCACCAACCTCACCGAGGATATCCGCACCAAGCTGCATGGCGATGAGACCAGCAACCAGATCGCCTTTACGGGCCTGGGCGTCACCGGCGACACCATCGCGGTGCGCATCACCGACCCCACCCAGCTGCAGGACGCCTTCAAACGGCTGAACGATTCCCTGGGCGAGCGAATGGTGAGCGGGGGACGCGACGTCGCCGTGCGGATGGCGCCCGATCAGCACATCGAGGTGACCTTCGCCGCCCAGGCCGCCAACGCCGCCGCCTCCGACGCGGTCACCCGCTCGATCGAAATCATCCGAAAGCGGATCGACGCCCTGGGGGCCAAGGAGCCGCTGATCACCCGCCAAGGCGCGGCGCGCATCGTCATCGAGGCGCCGGGCGAAAGCGATCCGGAAAAGCTCAAGGCGATCATCGGCAAGACCGCCAAGCTTACCTTCCAGATGGTCGATACCGCGCTGACCCCCGAGGAGATCGCGGCCGGCGGCATTCCACCCGATGACGAGGCCCTGCCCAGCGACGACGGATTCGCGCCATCCTATGTGCTCAAGAAGCGTTCGGTGGTGACCGGCGAGATGCTGACCAGCGCCAGCGGCAGCCACGACGAAAACAACCAGCCCTCGGTGGCCTTCAGCTTCAACGGCCAGGGC
>JALYTR010000255.1 GCA_030854165.1 Pseudomonadota bacterium
CCAGCCAGACGGTCGAGCTCCTCGCGCACGTCGGCCTTGACCGCCATGGCGGCGGCTTCCTGGACGATACGCTCCGGACTCGCCGCGTCACCGGCCAGTTCGGTGAGGCGTCGCTCGAAGCGTTCCTTGATCAAGGCCGGTTGGGCGCCGGCCTCCCCCTCGGCGGCGTGGATCAGTGCTTCGATGCGATCCAGAAACCCACGCAGCAATCCGGCCAGCGCCACGCCTTCCTCCCGCCGCGCCCCACTCAAACCATCCAGGGCCTCGTTCAGGCATGTGGCCATGGCCGCCTGAACGGCCGCGTGGGCTTCAGGATCGTCGTCCTCGTCGCCCGCCTCGATCACACCGCGCAGGGCGAGCAGACCGTCCATGCGCGGCGCCGCCACGCGCCCGGCCCCCACGAAGGGTTCGCACAGGGCCACGTAGCGCTCCAGCGCCTCGAAGTTAATCCGCGCCGCGCCGGCGGTGTCGGCCCGGCGCGCCTGGATGTTGACGCTCACCTGGCCGCGTTGGAAACGGGCCTGGGCGGCCTCGCGCGCCACGCGTTCCAAGGCGTCGAACCCGGGCGGCCCTTTGAATCGCACATCCAAGCCGCGGCCGTTGACGCTCCTGGCCTCCACCGCCCAGGTCCAGGCGCCCGCCGCGCCGTCGCGCCGACAAAAGCCGGTCATTCCCGAAACCGTCCCGGAAATAGTCATTGGGCCCTCGCCGTCGCCCGCGTCCGCTCGATGGTCCGCCAACGGGCGACGTTGCGCAGATGGGTCCGATAGGTGTCGGAAAACACATGGCCGCCCGTGCCGTCGGCGACGAAATAGAGATCGTCCGTGGGCGTCGGATCAAGCGCCGCGGCCAGCGCGGCGCGGCCAGGGTTGCCGATCGGCGTCGGCGGCAGGCCGGAATTTGCATAGGTGTTGTAAGGACTTTGGGACGCAAGTTCGGAGACGCGCAGGCCATGGCCGAGCGGCACACCGCCGGTCAGGCCATAGATGACGGTGGGGTCGCTTTCCAGGCGCATGCCCGCCTTCAGACGATTGATGAACACCGCGGCGATGCGTGGACGCTCGTCCGGCTTGGCGGTTTCCTTTTCGACGACCGAAGCCAGAATCACGGCCTGCATGGGTGCTTGGTAGGGCAGAGTCCTGGCTCGGTCGCGCCACAGGGCGGCGACCAGGGCTTTTTGCGCGTCCATCATCTGACCCAGCACCTCGGCGCGGGCCTCCCCCCGCCGGATTTCATAGGTCTCCGGCAGGATCGAACCCTCCGGCGGCGGGGTGACGGCGCCGGTCAAATAGGGGTCTCGGCGAAGAATGTCGGCGACCACCTGGGACGTGACCCCTTCGGGCACGGTGACGAAGCGCCGAACCACGCGCCCCTCGCGCAGGGCGATCAGCACCTTCGACATCGGTGTGTGGGAAGCAAACTCATACTCCCCCGCTTTCAGGAGCCGCGCCGCGCCGGTCAGCTTGGCGGCGAAGACGAACACCGCGGCGGAGTCTATGACGTGGGCGCGGCTCAGGTCCGCCGCGATCTGCGGCAGGCTCGCGCCAGGCGGCAGGACGACGTCGGTGGCGCCGCCACGCCCGGCCGAGGGTCCCGGACCCGCGTAGGTCCACAGACCCGCCAGGACGATCACCGCGACAGCCGCCAGGACCCATGGCCCGATTCCGCGAAGGTGAAATTTTCGACGCCCGGCCGGCGCGGCGCGGGCGCGGCGTCGCCGCGTCACGGCGCCTTCTTGAACACGACGCTGGCGTTGGTCCCGCCAAAGCCGAAACTGTTGGAAAGCGCCACGTCGATCTTCATCGGCTTGGCCCTCTTGGGAACCAGGTCGATGGGGGAGTCAACGGAGGGATTGTCGAGGTTGATGGTCGGCGGCGCGATCTGGTCACGCAAAGCCAGGACGCTGAACGCCGCCTCCACGGCGCCCGCCGCGCCCAGCAGATGGCCGATGGCCGACTTTGTGGAAGACATGGCGGTCTTGCCCGCCGCCTGGCCGAACAGGCGCTCCACCGCCCCCAGTTCGATCTCGTCGCCCAGCGGCGTCGAGGTGCCGTGGGCGTTGATGTAGTCGATGTCGGCCGGCTCGACGCCGGCCTGGGCGATCGCCGCCTTCATGGCCCGAAAGCCGCCGTCGCCGTCGTCGGCCGGGGCGGTGATGTGGAAAGCGTCGCCGGCCAGCCCATAGCCGATCACCTCGGCGTAGATCTTGGCCCCCCGCGCCCGGGCGTGCTCAAGTTCCTCGAGCACCAGCACACCCGCCCCTTCACCCATGACGAAGCCGTCGCGATCCCTGTCGTAAGGGCGCGAGGCGCGCTGGGGCGCGTCGTTGAAATGGGTGGACATGGCCCGGCAGGCGATGAAGCCGGCGATGCCGATCTTGCACACCGCCGCCTCGGCCCCGCCGGCCACCATGACATCGGCGTCGCCATGCTGGATCAGGCGCATGGCGTCGCCCACCGCGTGGGCGCCAGTGGCGCAGGCGGTCACCACTGAATGGTTGGGACCCTTGAAATGATGACGGATCGAGACCTGGCCCGACGCCAGATTGATCAGGGCCGACGGAATGAAAAACGGGCTGACGCGCCTGGGCCCCTTCTCATGCAGTTCCACGGCGGTGTCGGCGATGGTCGAAAGGCCGCCGATCCCCGAGCCGATGTTAACGCCGGTGCGCTGGCGATCTTCCTCGCCTTCGGGCGACCAGCCGCTGTCGCGCACCGCTTCGTCGGCGGCGGCCATGGCGTAGAGGATGAAGTCATCGACCCGGCGCTGTTCCTTGGCGCTCATCACCTGGTCGGGATCGAAGGATGCGGCCACATCCGGACCACCGCCGCCGCGGCCATCGACGCGCGGAACCTCGCAGGCCACCTGGCAGGCATAGTCGGTCGGATCGAAGGCGGTGATCCGCCCGGCCCCCGATCGGCCCTCGAGGATGGCCTTCCAGGTCGCCTCGACACCCCAGCCAAGCGGGGTGACCATGCCAAGACCGGTGACGACGACGCGGCGCGTCAAGCTCACGTGTCAGGCGCCCAGGCGCTCTCCGATAAACTTCACCGCGTCGCCCACGGTCTGGATGTGTTCGGCGGCGTCGTCGGGGATTTCAATGTCGAACTCCTCCTCGAAGGCCATGACCAGTTCGACATTGTCCAGGCTGTCGGCGCCCAGATCGTCGATGAAGCTCGCCTTTTCGGTCACCTTTTCGGGATCGGCGTCCAGGTGTTCGATGACGATCTTACGCACGCGCTCAAGAATGTCGGACATTTGAGATCAAGTCCCTCTTTGTGGTTGGAGTCCGCGCCCGCGATCGGCGGCCAGACATTTTTCGCCGGGTTCCAAATTCGGTTTTCCGCCTAGCATGTTCCTTTGGGCGCCGCTAGCACCGCTAGATCATCGCCATGCCGCCGTTCACATGGAGGGTTTGGCCGGTGACATAGGCGCCCTCGTCGCTGGCCAGATAGACGCAGGCGGCCGCGACATCGGCGCCGAGCCCCAGCCGCCCGAGCGGTATCCTGCCGAGAATCTGGCTCTTCTGGGCCTCGTTCAGCGCCTCGGTCATCGGACTCGCGATGAAGCCCGGCGCGACGCAGTTGACCGTGACATCGCGGCTCGCCACCTCCTGGGCCAAGGCTTTGGAAAAGCCGATCATGCCGGCCTTGGCGGCGGCATAGTTGGTCTGGCCCGGGTTGCCAGTGACCCCGACCACCGAGGTGATGCCGACGATCCGCCCGGCCCGCCGCTTCATCATCCCGCGCAGGGCGGCGCGGGACAGGCGAAAATAGCTTTCCAGATTGACCTTCATCACGGCCGACCAGTCCTCGTCCTTCATGCGCAGGAGCAGTCCGTCACGGGTGATCCCGGCGTTGGCGATCAGAATGTCGATCTCCGCGCCCGCCGCCGCCTGCGCCGCTGCTGTCAAGCCATCCACGGACGCGGGGTCACCGAGATCGCAGGTCACACAGCTCGCCCGCCCGCCCAGTTCGCCGGCCAGTTCGTCAAGGGCCGCTCGGCGGGTGCCGGAAAGCACCACATGCGCGCCCTGGGCATGCATCGTCCGTGCGATCGCCCCCCCGATGCCGCCGCTGGCGCCGGTGATCAGGGCGGTCTTGCCGGTCAGGTCGAACATGGTCTTGAGCTCCCGCGGTTCACAACGATTTGGCGAACGCTTCGAGATCGGCCGGCGCGTTCAAGGCCACGGCCACCGCGTCAGGCGCGATGCGGCGCGCCATTCCGGTC
>JALYTR010000256.1 GCA_030854165.1 Pseudomonadota bacterium
ATGGCCGCCCGTGTCCCGGTGCCCGAGACCATGACCACCCGCAGCATGCGGTCCATTTCACTGAGCGGCGGGTTGGCGATGGCCGGGGCGGGCGGCAGGCCGCGGCGACGGTAAAGCACGGCCCCGCCGACGGTGCGGATGCGCTCCAGCCCATAGGCCGCCACCCGGTTCCCGCCATTGGAAAAAGTGTCGTAGGCCTGGGCCATCTCCAGCGGGGTGACCAGGGTTGTCCCCAGCGCCATGGCCGGTTGCGTATCGATCGGCGAGACGATCCCCGCCCGCCGCGCGGCCCCCGCCACGGCGGCCCGGCCCACCTCGTCGGCGAGGCGCGCGGCCACGGTGTTGATGGAATGGGCCAGGGCCGTCTCCAGGGTGATCGGGCCCAGATAGCCAGCTTCGAAGTCGCGCGGCGACCAGCCATCGATGGTCACCGGTTCGTCCACCGCCATCGTGTCCGGGGTCTTCCCCGCCTCCATGGCCGCCAGATAGACGAACGGCTTCCACGCCGATCCGGCCTGGCGATGCGCCTCCACGGCGCGGTTGAACGGGCTGGCGGCGTAGTCGAGGCCGCCGATCATCGCCCTGACCCGCCCGGATCCGTCCACCGAGACCAGGGCCGCCTGGCGTACTTCCTGGGCCCTGTAGCGCGCGGCGGTGGCGCGGGCGGCGTCGCCGGCGGCGATCTCGGCCGGCAGATCCAGGGTGGTGTCGACCACCAGATCCTCCTTGCGCGCCCCCACCAGAGTGCGGGCCTGGCCGTCCAGCCAGTCGACAAAATACTGCGCCGGCGCGGCGGGCGCCTCGCGCCACACCTTGGGGGAAGACGCCAGAGCCCGAGCCCGCTCGGCCGGGGTTATCGCGCCGGTATCGGCCATGGCGGCGAGCACCAGGGCGGCGCGCTGGCTGGACGCCGCCGGCTGCTCGGCCGGATCGTAGGCGGTGGGCGACTTGGGAATCGCCGCCAGCATGGCCGCCTCCTTGAGGGTAAGGCGCGCCGCCGGCTTGTTGAAATAACGCCGCGCCGCCGCCTCGATCCCATAGGCGCCCGAGCCGAAATAGATGCGGCTGAGATACAGGCCGAGAATCTGCCGCTTGGAGTATGCCCGCTCCAGCTCCACCGCATAGACCAGCTCCTGCGCCTTGCGCTCCATGGTGCGGGCGTCGCTCAGGAAGAGATTGCGGGCCAGTTGCTGGGTGATGGTCGAGGCGCCTTCGGCCGCGCGGCCCTCGCCCAGATCGGTGACGATCGCCCGGGCGATGCCCAAGGCGTCGAAGCCGGCGTGCGAATAGAACCGCCGGTCCTCGATCGCGACGAAGGCCGCCGGCACATAAGACGGCAGCCTGACCAGATCCGCCGGCGGCCCATACCGCCCGCCCCGCACCCCCAGCACCGCGCCCGAACGATCGACAAAGGTGATCTGGGGGTCGCGCCGGATCGGCGGAAGGCTCGGCAGGTCGAGAGCGCCGCCCAGCAGGGAGGCGGCGATGAGGGCGATCACGCGTGGGACTCCGGGGCGGCGGAAGGGTCAGGGGTGCGCGCTTTGTGGCGCGTTGGCGGGCGGGGGGATAGATAATTCGCGGTAAGGTGGGGGACGTACGTCCGAAGGCGGCGCTTGCACCGTCTGCCTATATCTTATATGGTATAAGAATGCGGGAATGGATCGTCCTATTCGTCAACGCCGCGGCGCGAGCGGAATTGGCTGCGCTGCCGGCCGACATGCGCGCCAAGTTCGAACGGATCGTCATGCTGATCCGCGAACAGGGTTTGGAGACGGTGCGGGAGCCGTACGTCAGGCATCTCGAAGACAAGCTCTGGGAGATGCGTCTCACCGGGCGGGACGGGATCGCCCGCGCCATCTACGTGGCGGCGTCAGGGCGGCGAATCGTCGTCGTGCGCGCCTTCGTCAAAAAGACGGAGAAGACGCCGAAACGGGAATTGGAACTGGCGCGGGAGCGCGCGAAGGAGGTCGTATGAACAGCAAAATGATCCCGGTCGAGGAGAGCTTTGCCGAATGGCGCAAGGAGGCCGCCTATCGCGAAGCCTATGATGCGCTGGACGGCGAATTCGCCCTGGCGTCGGCGATGATCGAGGCAAGATCGGAGGCGAATATCTCCCAAGAGGAGATCGCCAGGCGCATGCACACTTCGCAGCCGGCGGTTGCCCGGTTGGAGGGGGGCCATGGCAACCCGTCCCTCAAGACCCTTCGTCGGTACGCGGCGGCCACCGGCACGCGCGTGCGCATCGTCTTCGAGCCGGTCGCCTCGACGGCGCCCACGCAAGGACCGTAGGGCGCGGCGCCAATGGCGGACGCCGCGATCGCCGACCCCAGGGGACACCGATGACCCATCCGACGCAAGACTACCCCTCGCCGCTCCCGCATCCAGGTGATCTCCCGCGCGAGGACGACCCGCCACGGCTCGGCTTGAGCGCCGGCGCCCTGGCCAAGGCGATGAAGCCTCAGGCCCAAAACGACGGGTCGGTCGCGGCCGCCGGGACACGGAACCAGTCATGGCCGGGCTGAAGGATAAGCGCGGGTTCATCGACAAGGAGCGGCTGGATATCTCAGAGCGCCAGACGGTGGAATACTGGATGAGGCGTTGGGGCGTGACCCGCGATCAGCTCACCGCCGCCCACCGCAAGGTCGGCCGGCTCACCCGCGACATCGCCGCCGAACTGGGCAGGAAGCGTTGAGCGCGAAGGCGCGGCCCCAATGCAAAAGATCACGCCCTGCCCGTGGTTCAACGGCAAATCTGACGCATGAGTCTTTTGGCCGCCTCCCACGCGCAACTTGCCACGCTCCCGACCTGATACCGGAGCCAATTGGCCGAGCTGGCCACTCCGAGCATAACGGGAAGTCACTGCTGAACGCACCTGTCGCCAATCAAGTCGCTGCGATCGGATGTCGTCAACGACCGTGCCACAGGCGGCGCGTATTTTCATCAGCGCCGGCGAGCCTTCCAAAACGGCCGACTTGGATATCGCGGCGCAATATTCGAGCGGGATTTCCTCCCACGATGCACCTTGGCGGTACGCTATCGAACACTACCGTTCCGCTCCCGACGATGCATTCGTCTCCGATCTGGACCCCGGGGAGGATCATGCTGCCGCCGCCGATGAAGCATCGCCTGCCAATTCTAACCGACTCGTCCTTGGATAGTGTCCTAATTTGGGCGATCGTGCCGCACTTGACGGATTGTCCGACTCAACCGAAGGATGGTCGTCATGCGATATTGGTCCGGTATCAAATGGTCTTGGGCGCGGCTGGCCGATCTCTCCCTGGCTAAGGACCTATTCCTATGGGTCGTTGGCCGCTCCGTGGCCGTCCAGATGATCGCAATCAGTTTGGGTGCCGTGGCGGCGGTTGTTGGCTGGGTCCAGGGTCTACCGATTTATCTATGGATTCCTGCGGGAATCGTTGTCGCGATCATGATGGCATTGTTCGCGCATCTAGTCTTGTCTCTGTGGGAACGTCTCAGACAGCATTTGGGTGGGTCTTCCCAACCACTCGAAATCATTTTCGACACCGCCAATCCCGCGCAACGGTTTTGGAGGATGGTCCAGGCAAAAGACAAAGATGGCAACCCCACGTCTACCCCGTGCTGCGAATATAGAGTGGGTATTAGAAACAATTCGCGTAGGTGCGAAATGTTATTTTGTCTGTCGAGACCGAAGGCCTTATACCGGTTGATCCTCGTGACCTAACCTTTCAAAAGGATAATGACAAGTCCCGCAACTTAGCTCCGAAATATATGGAGCTGGTTCCGATATGGTGGGTGTGGCCGCCCCAGGACGGGGACGCATGGGGACCAACGGCAACGGCCTTCCACGGCCCGCTCCGCGTCATTGCAAGGGGAGATGATATCCTACCGTCCGAGCGGCTGTTTAGTTTCGACCCCGAAGCCATTCCAGTCCTGATTACCCCGACCGATGGGGCCGCAGTGGAGGCTTCTCGGCGGAAGCCATGGTCGCCAATAGTCGTTGGCGGATTGGTCCTCACGGTCGCGATTGGTAGCGTTGCTTTGTTGAGGTTCAGCCCGCACAAGGCGCACATTCCCGCACCCTCAACTAGGCCACCGCCGCTTCCGACCACGTTACTCAGCCTGTTTATGACCGATCCGTCGCCCAGTCGTGGATTGTCTTGGGCAATGTTTACTGACCAAGAGGTGGTTCTTAATGGTAAAGTGGGCACGGTTCGCGTATTATATAGAATTATTGATGATCTCAACTC
>JALYTR010000011.1 GCA_030854165.1 Pseudomonadota bacterium
GATGCCCGCGCTACGGCGGAAGGATGACGCCGAAGCGATTTTCGCCTAACCAGCGCCCATGAGCATCCCCCGCCGCGACCGCGTGCTGATCGTCGATTTCGGCAGCCAGGTGACCCAGCTCATCGCCAGGCGCCTCCGCGAGAGTGGGGTCTATTGCGAGATTCATCCCTATGACCGGGTGGACGCCATGCTGGAGGCCTTCGCGCCGGCGGCGGTCATCCTCTCGGGCGGCCCGGCCAGCGCCCACGAAGCGGAAAGCCCGGCCGCGCCAGCGCGGATCTTCGAACTGGGCGTCCCCGTGCTGGGCGTCTGTTACGGCGAGATGACGATGAGCGCCCAGTTGGGCGGCGCGGTCGCGGGAGGCCGGGCGCGGGAATTCGGACGGGCCAAAATTCACGTCGTCCGCCAATCCCCGTTGCTGGAAGGGCTGGGCGACGCCGAGACGGTGTGGATGAGCCATGGAGATGAGATCACCGCCATGCCGCCGGGATTCGAAGTGGTGGCGACCTCCGAGGGCTCGCCCTTCGCGGTGATCGCCGACGAGGGGCGGCGGTTCTATGGAGTGCAGTTCCATCCCGAGGTGGCCCACACGCCGCGCGGAGCCGAGATCCTGCGCAACTTCACCCACCGCATCGCCGGCCTTTCCGGCGACTGGACCATGGCGGCATTCCGTGCCGAGGCGGTGGCGCGCATTCGCGATCAGGTGGGAAGGGGCCGGGTGATCTGCGGGCTTTCCGGCGGGGTGGATTCTTCGGTGGCCGCGGTGCTGATTCACGAGGCGATCGGCGAGCAGCTCACCTGCGTCTTCGTCGATACCGGCCTTCTGCGGCTGAACGAGGGGCGTGAGGTGGTGCGCCTGTTCAGGGATCACTACAATATTCCGCTGATCCACGTTGACGCGGCGCAGCAATTTCTGAGCGCGCTTGAGGGCGTCTCCGAGCCGGAGGCGAAGCGCAAGGCCATCGGCCGGGTGTTCATCGAGGTCTTCGATCGCGAGGCGGGGCGCATCGAGGGCGCCGCCTTTCTCGCCCAGGGCACCCTCTATCCGGACGTGATCGAGAGCGTCTCGGCGCGCGGCGGTCCCTCGGCGGTGATCAAGAGCCACCACAATGTCGGCGGCCTGCCCGAGCATATGAACCTGAAGCTGGTCGAGCCCCTGCGCGAGCTTTTCAAGGACGAGGTGCGCGCCCTGGGGGTTGAGCTAGGGCTGCCCACCGCCTTCGTCGGGCGCCATCCGTTTCCCGGGCCGGGCCTGGCCATCCGCATCCCCGGCGAGGTCACGCGGGAGAAGGTCGCCACCCTGCAACAGGCTGACGCCATCTATCTGGACGAGATCCGCAAGGCCGGCCTTTACGACGCCATCTGGCAGGCCTTCGCGGTGCTGCTGCCGGTTAAAAGCGTCGGGGTGATGGGCGATGCGCGCACCTACGAGAACGTCCTGGCCCTGCGCGCCGTCACCTCCACCGACGGCATGACCGCCGACGTGTTCGAATTTCCCTGGGACGCCCTGACCCGCGCCGCCACGAGGATTGTTAATGAGGTGCGCGGGGTGAACCGGGTGGTGTATGACGTGACCAGCAAGCCGCCGGGGACGATCGAGTGGGAGTAGGATTGACCGTGGCCGTTCCTTACATCATGTAAGGAGCATGACCACAGCCACCATGACCTCCAAGGGGCAGATTACCGTGCCAGCCGATGTGCGCGCGCGGTTCCACCTTACCGCCGGGACGAAAATTGATTTTGCGGCGGGGCAGGCCGGGGAAATCGTCATGCGGCCCAAGACCGGCGACATCCGGGAGTTGCGGGGCATCGTCAAACACGATGGGCCGCCGGTCAGCATCGAGGACATGAACATCGGGATCGGAAAGGCCGTCGCGGCGCGCCTGAAGCGTTGACATGATCGCCATTGATACCAACGTCCTGGTGCGCTATCTTGTCGAGGACGACGCGGAGCAGGCCGAGGCGGCCCGGGCGTTGCTCGAGGGCCTGAGCAGCGATGCGCCCGGCTTCATCTCGCTCGTCGTCCTTTGTGAAATGGGTTGGGCGCTCGGTTACACCTATCGATGGTCTCGCCCGGAAATCGGCCGCGCCGTCACCGCGATGCTCGGGATGCGGCAGCTTGTTGTCGAACATCCGGAAATTGCCGCCCGCGCGGTGGCAAGTCAGGGCGCCGACATTTCGGACGCCATCATTCACGAGATCGGCAGAGCGAATGGATGCTCCAAAACGCTGACCTTCGACCGCAAATTCGCGCGGCTCGCGAGTGTGGAACGGCTGGGCGGGGGGTGACCTCCGCCGCCGGCGTCACGCCGAGGTGTTCAATCCCCCTGGGGACGTGCGCACCGCGCGGCGGCGCGGGTCGCAAGCAGGAGAGGCGGGTTTCATTGTCGATCGAAAGTCTGATTTCGTTAAGCCGTTGATTTTCCATTGATCGGCTGCGCATCGATCCGATCGAACCCGACCCCAACTGACGGTGCTTCAATCTGGGCCTCCGTTTCTCGCTCTTGACTCATATATCTGGCTGGTTATATGTTCCGTCAATAGCCAACGGGTTATCAATTGCGATGCCACAGCCCCACGATATCCTTTTCAGAACGCTCGCCGATCCGACGCGACGGGCCATCTTCGAGCGGCTGTGTCGCGACGGAGACCAGACGGTCGGGGCTCTGACGGCTCAGGCCGGGGTCTCGCAACCGGCCGTCTCAAAGCATCTCGGGATCCTGAAGCGGGCCGGCCTGGTGCGCGGTCGCCATGAGGGTCGCCAGACGCACTATAGCGCGCGGCCCAGCGCCGTGGCCCCGCTGATCGACTGGACAAGCCAGATGGCCGGCTTCTGGCAAAGCCGGTTCGACCACCTCGAAGATCTACTCAAAAGGATGGACCAATGACCAATACCGCGACCGAAACGCTCTGCGTCGTAGTCGAACGGGAGGTGCCTTTCCGCCGGAAAAGATCTGGCGCGCGCTCTCGCAACCCCACCTGATCGAGGAATGGCTCATGAAAAACGACTTCGAGCCTGTCGTGGACCACCGTTTCAAACTTCGCGCGGACTGGGGCGCTGTCGACTGTCAGGTTCTGGCGGTCGAGCCGAACAAAACGCTGTCCTATACGTGGGACGCCTACGGTCTCGCGAGTGTCGTCACTTGGACTCTTGCCCCTACGCGCACGGGGACCCACCTGCGCATGGAGCAGTCGGGTTTCCGGCCGGATCAGCAGCAGGCCTACAAGGGCGCCAAAGCAGGGTGGCAACAGTTCTTTTCTTCGCTGGAGCAGGTCTTGGCGCGGACAGATTGAAATTCGCGGCACAAGTCAAAACTAAGGCAAGCATTCGAGACATAAGAATCCAATGAATCCGTCGGAACGTATCGACCAGCTGATCACGGAACTCACGGACTGGCGTGGCAAAACGCTTGCCAGCATCCGCGAGACCATCCTTGAAGCCAACCCGGAGATAATCGAGGAATGGAAGTGGATGGGAAGCCCAGTATGGTCCCGCGACGGCATGATCGCGGTCGGCAACGCCCACAAAGATAAGGTGAAACTTACCTTTTCCCGCGGCGCGAGCCTCCCAGATCCTGACAAGCTCTTCAACAACGGCTTCGGCGGCAAGGTGTGGCGGGCCATCGACCTCCATGAGGGCGACAAGATTGATGAAAAGGCGTTGAAGGCGCTCATTCGCGCCGCCGTGGCGCTGAACACGTCGGTGCGAGGCGCCGCCGGCCCTGTCCGCTCCCGGAAAGGACCAAAGAGCGCTTAGGAGCGGGTCAGCCAGCCGGTCACGAGCTCGGAGGGCGAAAGGCGCATGAGCCAGTTGAGCAAGGAGGAGCGGGCGGCGATCGAGGCTGTGGCCAAGCGCTTCTTCGCGACGTGGGAAAAGGGAAACGGAGACTCACCCGACGCCTATTTGACAATCGCCGGAGAGCGAATCGCCGTCGAGGTCACGGCGATCGGTGAGGGGACCGCCGCGCGGGGCGCGCTCACGAAGCCTCGCCTGCGCCTCGACAGAGTCGCGGTGGGACTCGTGGGACGTTTGCAAGCCGCTCTGTCAGCGTCCGTGCCGGACGGCGAAGCGGTGATACTGACAGTCACCGCCCCCATACGGCTGCCATCGAAGACGGCGGGCGAACTGCAAGGCAAGATCGGGGACTGGCTCGCGCGCCGCTCGGCGCCGGCGGAAATCAAGGAAACGATTGGCGGAAACCGGATCCGGGTTTGCTTTGTGAAGGGCGTCTCGAGGCGAATGCCGAAGGTGATCGGTTTGGTGCACAATCCCGATTCAGATCCGGACGTTCTCTTGGGGTTGACGCAATCGTTGCTCCTGCATATCGGCGCGGCGGCGGACAGGCGCCCGCCGGACAAATTCACCGGCGACCGATGGCTTGTTGTCGCCGATGAAGATGGGCTTTCGCATATCGAGACCTATCGGCGCGTCTGTTCCCAACTCTGCGTTTCGACCGACTTCAAAAGGATTCTGATTGCGCCTGCCGGCGGGCAGATCGAAATCCTGATCGGATGAAGGCAAAGCCCCCGAGACGCGCCATTAAACGATACGGTCGGGCTTCACGGTCGGACTCCGTCGAATGAGCCTATCTTGGCCGGCCAGGGGTCGGCCCAGGCGGGCAGGCGGGCGAGGGCCGCCAGCCAGCGCACGATGTTCGGGAAGGTCTCGAACGGCATTTGCGATGGACGCCAATAGGCGGCCATGGAGGCCAGCTGGAAGTCGGCGATGGTCAGCCGCCCGCACGCCACCCAGTCCCGGCCATCGAGGTGGGCGTCCAGCACTTTGGCGAACCGCGTAAGTTCCGGAACGTGCGCCGGAAGCGAGGCGAGATCCGGCTCGGCGAAGCCGAAGGTCGTCTTGACGATGTGTTCGAAATAGAACGGCGCGACAGCGGGCGACCAGTGGGCGTCTCCCCACGACAGCCAGCGCAGCACCTCGACTTGCTCGGCGGGGTTGTTCGCCGGCCACATGTCCGAGCCCGCCTTGATGCACAGATGGGCCATGATCGCCGAAGCCTCCCAGAGCACCAGGTCGCCATCGACAAGGGTGGGCGCTTTCATGTTCGGGTTGAGCGCGGCGTAGGCTGGCGTCTTCAGGCCGCCGGCCATCAGATCGACCTCGATCAGGTCGGCCTCGACCCCCAGGTGCTTGACGAGCGCGAGTACGCGAAGCGGCGCCTGAGCCTTGATCCAATAGATTTTCATCGTCGTTTTCCTCTGGCTTCGTGGGCCGTGCGGCTCAGGCCATGGCCTCGGCGAGTTCGGCGAGCTGGCCCGCCACCGTCGTCCAGCCGTCAAAGAATCCCATCCCTTCGTGCCGTCTCATCGCCGCCTCATCCCAACGGCGCGCGCCGTCGGCGGCGCGCCAATCCAGCGCTCGACCGCCAGTTCGAAACCATCGCTCGCATCTCTCATCTGGCATGTCCTCCGTGCACGGATATTCAGTCAGTGGGGTGGTCAAAGACAACTCTGACATAGCGACTCAGGTGGTCGATGGACTCAATCGCTGGTGACCGGTCGTCGGCCGCCTTGGCAAGGATGAAAGCGCCCTGCAAGACCGCCTGGGTATGCAGGGCGAGGCTCTGGGCGGTGGGCGGCGGGCGCATCCCGCGCGCGGTCATCGCGGCGGCGAAGTCGTCTTCGAGGCGCGCGGCATGGCCGGCGATGCTCTCATGACAGGCCTGCCGGATGGCCGGATGGGTGAGATAGGTCTCCTGCGCCATGGTTCCGACGAGACAGGTGAAGTCCTGGGCCTCGCCGCTGATCAGCGTGCGCCGAAAGTCGAGGTAGCCGAGTACCCGCTCCAGGGGATCGTCCAGACGGTGGTAGGGGGCGTCGGCAAACAGAGAGTCGGTTGTCTCGCTCCAGTAGCGCGCGGCGGCGACCGCCAGATCCTCCTTGGTCGCGAAATGATGAAAGAACGCGCCCTTGGTCACCCCGGCGTCGGCGCACAGGTCATCGATCGAGGCGGCGCAATACCCCTTCTCCCGGACCACCCGCACGGCCGCGTTGAGCAGACGGACCGGGGTCCTTTCGACTGGCGGTTTTGTTGCCGGGGTCGATGACATGGTGGACACATACCAACCGGTTGGTATGTGTCAAGATCTCTATGCGGGCGGGACCTTGTCGCCTTCGACACCTTGAAGCATGTTCCGGCGTGGCTGGAACGGGGCCTGGCGCGGCCGGCCACGCAACGCGGGTTGGAGAGTCCCAGGGGAGCGCGAAGCGGCGCGCCCAGGGATCGGATGCGGAGGAAGCGCGGAATGTCGTCTTTCGAGCCCACGCCCCTGGATCGGCGACGCCTGCTGCGGGGCTCGGGCGCCCTGGGTGGCCTGAGCCTCGTCGGCCTGGGCGGATGCGCGACGGCTTCGCGGCCCGCGCCATCCCTGGCTGGCCAAATCGTCGGCCAGCCCGCCCATGAGGTGGTTCCTCCCCTGGCCCCGGTGCGGGCGAGCAACGATCGGATTTTCGACATCACCGTCTGTCTGCGGCCGTTTCGCGCCGCGGGGCCCCGGCTCGATACCGAAACGATCGGCGAGGCTCTGGTGGTTCATAACTATGGGCACGGCGGGAGCGGCTGGTCGCTCTCCTGGGGCTCAAGCACGATCGCGGTCAGAAAGGCGATGGCGGGAAGCCCGCGCGCGGTGGCCGTGCTCGGCTGCGGCGCCCTGGGCCTGACCTCGGCGACCCTGGCTCAGAGGGCGGGCGCCGAGGTGACCCTCTATGCGCGCGAACTGTTGCCTGACACGCGTTCGTCGCGGGCCACCGGAACCTGGACGCCGGATTCGCGCATCGCTCTGGCCAGCGCCGCCCCGCCGGGCTTCGCGGCGCTGTGGGAAGAGATGGCGCGAACCTCGTTCAAGATTTACCGCCAGTATCTGGGCCTTCCCGGCCATCCGGTCGAATGGACGGACCGCTACATCGTTTCGGACATCTCCCCGCAAGAGATGAGAACGCGGCATCGCCAGGAGGGCCTGGCCCGAGGGGCCCTGGACTTCGCCCAGTATGGCGAGCGCATCGCCGATCTCCGGCCGCCGTTCCGGATGCTGCCGGCCGCAAGCACGCCCTTCGACTATCCCTACGTCCTGCGCTCCGAAGCGATGATGTTCAACCTCGCCGACTACGGTCACACGCTGCTGAACGACTTCCTGGCCGCCGGCGGCAAGATCGAGAGGCGGGAGTTTCACGCGCCCGCCGATCTGGCGCTCTTGAAGGAGAAGGTGGTGATCAACTGCCCCGGCTACGGCGCCCGGGCCCTGTGGAAGCACGAGTCCATCGTCCCGGTGCGCGGCCAGATCGCCTGGCTGATCCCCCAACCGGAGGTGGACTACGGGGTGATCTACAAGGATGTCGCCGTCCTCCCCCGCCGCGACGGGATCGTCGTCCAGGCGATCGAGGGCGGCGACATGAAGGGCTACGGCGACGCGAACGAAACCGTCGATCGGGCGGAGGCGGAACGCGCCGTGGCGACGATCGCTGAACTTTATTCGAGGTTCCGGGCGCCATCCGGCGCTTGATCGAGAGGGGTCGGCGTTAAGACGACACTCTATCAAATCCGGGAACAACCCCTGGCTTCAACGTCACACCCAGCGCGCGCAACACCTTCAAGACTGTCTCGAACTCCGGGTGGCCCTCGGGACTGAGCGCCCGATAGAGAGCCGGGCGGGCGAGGCCCGTGTCGCGGGCCAATTGAGACATCCCGCGCGCCCGGGCCGCCACTCCGAGGGCATCGGCGATCACGGCGTGATCGCCGCTCTCGAAAGCCGCCTCGAGATATTCGGCTACCGCTTCCGGGGCGTCGAGAAATTCAGCCGGGTCGAAGGGGCGAGTCTTGATTGTCATCGTCCAATCTCCTTGGCCAGCGCCTTGGCGCGGGCGATATCGCGATCCTGATCGGCCTTGTCGCCTCCGCACAGAACGATCACCAGCGTGGCGCCATGCATGACGAAATAGACTCGGTAGCCGGGACCATAGTCGATCCGAAGTTCCGACAAGCCTTGCCCCACCGACTTGACGTCGCCGGGATTTCCCAGCGCGAGCCGGCGTAGGCGTTCAGCGATCCTGGCCGCCGCCCTCCGGTCGCGAAGTTGTTTCAGCCATTCGGCGAACGTCTCGGTCTGTTGAATATCGATCACGATGTCATGTAACCCATGGGAGACAGATATCCAATAGCCCACCCTTGGCGCCCAAACGCGGTTATCCCGGTCGGCGCGTGCTACACCAAGCGGATGACACGACCCGACACAACCTCCGAGGGACTCAAGGTCGCGATCGGGTTCCGCGGCGCGGTGATGCTGGTGATGGGCGGCATCGTCGGGGTGGGGATATTCGTCAATCCGGCGGTGGTGGCGAGCGAATTGCACACACCGGCGCTGGCGCTCACGGCGTGGGCGCTGGGTGGAGTCGTCGCCCTGCTGGGCGCGTTCGTCTATGCCGAGCTCGCCGCGCGCATGCCGGCCACGGGCGGAGAATACGTCTATCTGCGCGACAGCTACGGTCCGCTCGCCGGTTTCCTGTTCGGTTGGACGACGCTGCTGGTGGTGCAGGCGGGCGGCATGGCGGCGGTGGCCATCGTGTTCGCCAAAAACCTCGATGTGCTGGCCGGGGGCGGCCTTCCCGAGCGGTGGATCGTGGTCGGCGCCCTGGCGGTCCTGGCGGGGATCAATTGCCTGGGGGTGAGGTCGGGGAACGGCGCGCAGACCCTGCTGGGCGCGCTGAAGATCTGCGCCATCGTCGCGGTGGTCGTCGCGGGCCTGCTGCTCCGCCCGTATCGGGAGCCGCCGCACCCCGCGGGGCCCGAACTGGCGGCGGGGCTGGATGGGCTGAAGGCCTTCGGGGCGGCGATGGTCGCGGTGGTGTTCAGCTATGGCGGCTGGCAGACGGCCAACTATGTGGCCGGAGAGATGAAAGAGCCAAGGCGCAACCTCGCCCGCGCCCTTGTGGTGGGCGTCATCGCGGTCATCGCCCTTTATCTGCTGGTCAACATCGCCTGCCTGCGCGCCCTGGGCGTCGATGGGCTTGGCGCGACCCTGACACCGATATCGGACGTGCTGGGACGGGCGGTGGGTGCGGGCGGGGCGCGGCTGGCCGCCGCCGCCATCGCGCTTTCGGCCATCGCCTTCCTGAGCCAGGCGATGCTGACCGGACCGCGGGTCTATTTCGCCATGGCCAGGGACGGCCTCTTCTTCCGCCAGGTCGGGAGGGTGGAGGAAGGCAGCCGCGCCCCGGCCATCGCTATCGGGCTTCAGGCGGCCTGGACCGCGGTCCTGGCCTTGACCGGCCGCTATGAGCAGATTCTCAGCTACGTCATCGCCATGAACTTCCTCTTCTTTGGCCTCAGCGCCTCGTGCCTGTTCGTGCTGCGCCGCCGCGAACGGGCCGGGGAAGGACCGCCGGCCCCGGAAGGCTTTCGCGCCCCCTGGCATCCCTGGAGCACGGGCTTTTTCATTCTGGCCTGCGCCGCCGTCGTGGCGTCTTCATTCTGGTCCTTTCCGGTCAACAGCCTGATCGGTTATGCGATCCTGCTTTTGGGCGTGCCGCTTTTCCTTTACTGGCGCCGCCAAAGCGCGCGGGAGGCGCAATCCCGGGCATGACCGACACCCCGCGCACCCTTGCCTCGGACTATATGCATTTCGCCAAGCTGGAGACCGGGGCGCGCTACACTCTGGCGTCGAGCGGAGTGGCCGACTGTTCCCTCGCCGAACTTGGCGTCTCCATGGCCGATCTGGAACTGCATGGCCCCAACGCCTATGGTTATGCGCCGCTGACCCAGGCCATCGCGACGCGTTTTGGGGTCGATCCGGCCTGCGTCGTCACGGCGGGCGGATGCTCCTTCGCCAATCACCTGGCCCTGGCGGCGCTGGTCTCGCCCGGTGATGGGGTGCTGGTGGAAGATCCCACCTATGAGCTGCTCGTTGCCACCCTGGGCTATCTTCAGGCGAGGATCCGGCGGTTCGAACGCCGGGCCGAGGACGGCTGGGCGCTGGACGCCGACGCGGTCGCCGCGGCTCTGACGCCGACGACGCGGCTCGTCGTCCTGACCAACCTGCACAATCCAACCAGCGCCCTTGCCGACCCGGCCGAGGTCGCCGCCGTCGCCGCGGCGGCGGCAAGAGTGGGGGCCAAGGTTCTGGTGGACGAGGTCTATCTCGAACTGACCTTCCAAGGCGGCGAAGCGCGCACCGCCTTTGCCGAGGGTGGAAACATCGTCGTGACCAGCAGCCTCACCAAGGCATATGGCCTCAGCGGCCTGCGCTGCGGCTGGATCCTCGCGCCGGCGGCTCTGGCCGAAAGCATGCGGCGGCTGAACGATCTCTACGCCGTCGCCCCACCGCACATCGCCGAGCGGCTGAGCGTCGTCGCGTTCGACAAACTGGGCGCCTTGCGCGCCCGCGCGAGCGCCATGGTCGAAGAGAACCGGGCCAGCTATCGCGATATTCTGGGCGGCCATCCCGGTCTCGACCAGACGGTGTTCGACCAGGGAACCACCGTCTTCCCGCGCCTGCGACGAGGCGATGGCGACGCCCTGTTCGATCTTCTCATGGCCCGCTTCGAGACCAGCGTGGTTCCGGGCCGCTTCTTCGGCCGACCCTATCACATCCGCGTCGGCCTCGGCGGCGATCCCGCCATGACCCGGCTCGGGCTGGAGCGCCTGGCCTCGGCTCTGGACGACGCCGCAGGTTGTTTGGCGGTCCGGTGAGCGCCATCAGGTCGCGGGAGCTGTCGAAAATAGCCCCGATCAAGGCCCGAATCGCCGCGTTCTGCGTACCTGATAGCCAAGGCCATTTCCGCTTCGAAGATCAACTTCAGCTCCGGGCCAGGACCACTGTCAGTCCGGCGATATCGACCTTGCGCCAGTTGCGGTCGGTCGTGATCACGGGAAGGCCCGAGGCGATTCCCAAGGCCATGCAGGATCGATCGCCGAGGCCCGCGCCGAATTGTTTCGTTGCGACGTGGAGGGCGGCCGACGCGTAGGCGTCGGCGGACTCGTGGGCGCGAACCTCAAGATGGAGTTCCCCAATCATGTCGCGCGCGAGATCGATTGTGAGGCCGCGCACCAGGAGGGCCTTGACGACCTCTTGAAGATTGACCGCCGAAATGAGAGCATCGCCAGCGTGCGCGATCACGATTTCCGCCCCCGGCTCGTCTCGCAGAACCGCGATCACGGCCGAAGCATCGAGCACGACGCTCGCCATCGTCAGCCGCCGCCCTCCTTCGCCCGGTCGCGCGCGCTCTCGCGCCGCCGCTCGGCCAGAAAGGCGTCGCTGGACTGATCCGCCGTCGCGTTAGCGCGGTAGAGCGCCTGAGCGCGCGCCACGCCGCGCCGCGCCGAGGTCAATTTCACCTCGTCGCCTTCTAGCGAGAGCACCACAACGGACGGCCCGTTCACTCCCAGGGCCTCGCGGACCACCCGGGGCAACACCATCCGGCCATTGGGCGCCACGCGCACGTCGATCGATCGATTCATCGGCGGACATTACCTGCAGAGTGGCTCAATGCACAACGTGGCACACTTGCGCAATTGGCACAAAGTTGCAATCGGGCGTGAGCGGCTCAGGGTCCATTCCTAGGGTGCGCACCCCGTGGGGCCGCTGCCCTAGCACCTGAAATACATGTCGAATTCCACCGGATGCGGATGGAGTTGCAGTCGGGCCACCTCTTCCATTTTCAGTTCGATGTAGGCGTCGATGAAGTCGTCGTCCATGACCGCGCCCTTCTTCAGGAACGCCCGGTCGCGATCGAGGGCGTCCAGGGCCTCGCGCAGAGAGCCGCAGACTTCGGGAACCTTCTTCTGCTCGCGCGGCGGCAGGTCGTAGAGGTTCTTGTCGAGAGGCTGGCCGGGATGGAGGCGGTTTTCGATGCCGTCGAGGCCCGCCATGAGCAGGGCGACGAAGGTCAGGTAGGGGTTGCCCATGGGGTCGGGAAAGCGGACTTCGATGCGCTTGCCCTTGGGGCTCTCCACGTGCGGGATGCGGATCGAGGCGGAGCGGTTGCGGGCCGAATAGGCCAGCTTCACCGGCGCTTCGTAGCCGGGCACCAGGCGCTTGTAGGAATTGGTGGTCGAGTTGGCGAACGCGTTGATCGCCTTGGCGTGCCTGATGATCCCGCCGATGTAGAAGAGGCAGGTCTCCGAGAGGCCAGCGTATTTGTCGCCGGCGAACAGCGGCTTGCCCTTGTTCCAGATCGACTGATGGACGTGCATGCCCGAGCCGTTGTCGCCGAACATCGGCTTGGCCATGAAGGTGGCCGTCTTGCCGTAGGCGGCGGCGACGTTGTGGATGACGTATTTGTAGAGCTGCAGGCGGTCGGCCATGGTCAGCAGGTCGGAGAATTTCAGCCCCAGCTCATGCTGGGCGGGGGCCACCTCGTGGTGATGCTTCTCCGGCTGCATGCCCAGTTCCTTCATCACCGACAGCATCTCACCGCGCAGGTCCTGCGCCGAATCGATGGGGCCGACGGGGAAATAGCCGCCCTTGGGGCCGGGGCGGTGACCCATGTTGCCCTCGGGGTAGGCCTTGCCGGTGTTGGCGGGCAGCTCGATGGAATCGAAGGCGTAGCCGGTGTCGTTGGGAGCGGTGGACCAGCGCACATCGTCGAAGACGAAAAATTCCGCCTCTGGACCGAAATAGACCGTATCGCCGACGCCCGAGGCCTTGACGTGGATGAGCGCCTTGCGGGCGATGGAGCGCGGGTCGCGGTTATAGGGCTCGTTGGTGTCGGGGTTCAGGACGTCGCAGAACAAGGTCATTGTCGTCTGCTGGTAGAAAGGGTCGATGGCGACGCTGGCGAGGTCGGGTCGCAGCTTCATGTCGGATTCGTTGATAGCCTTCCAACCGGCGATGGACGAGCCGTCGAACATGGTCCCGTCGGTGAGAAACTCCTCATCCACGAGGTCGATGTCGAAGGTCAGATGCTGCATCTGGCCGCGCATGTCGGTGAAGCGCACATCGACGTATTCGACCTCCTTTTCCTTGATCTGGGCCAGGATGTCCTTGTGGGTGGTCATGCTCTCTGCGAGTCCCGTCTCGTTGCAGGTTCCGCCGGCTAGATGGCGGCGGCGCCGGTTTCGCCGGTGCGAATGCGCACCGCCTCGATGATGTCGGAGATGAATATCTTGCCGTCGCCGATTCGTCCCGTCCGCGCGGCGGCCACGATGGCTTCGACCGCGCCGGCCAGTTGATCGTCGCCGACCACCACCTCGATCTTGATCTTGGGCAGGAAGTCGACGACGTATTCCGCCCCCCGATAGAGTTCGGTCTGGCCCTTCTGGCGGCCAAATCCCTTGGCCTCGAGCACCGTCATGCCCTGCAGGCCGAGCTCCTGCAGCGCCTCCTTCACCTCGTCGAGCTTGAACGGCTTGATGACCGCTTCGATCTTTTTCATGCGGCGACGACCCGTTTGGCGAGGAGCTCGAAGGCGGCCAAATGCACGGCGCCCTGCGACAAGGCAAGAGGCGGCTGGATTGGTCGGCTGTCAATCGCCGAGACGGCGCCGACGGCTGAAAAAAGCGGGCGGTGGGGGCCTGGGGATCGATCAGGGGCGGAAAGGCCTTGTGAACATCGGCCCCGTCCTTAAGGATCGCCGGCGGCATCGACCGCGGAACCCTTAACCATGCTCGATACGACTCCGGTGCTGATCGGCGCGGGACAGTTCACCTGGCGCGGCGAAGCCGGCGAGGCGCCGACTCCTCTAAAGCTGATCGAGATCGCGGCTCACGCGGCGGGCGCCGACGCCGGCCTCGGGAGGGGCGCCTTGGCCAGCCTGGACGCCATCGCCGTGGTCGGGTTCACCATAGACGCCGAGGGCGCTCTTTCCCGCCTGCGGGTCCCGCGCCTTACCAATCCGCCGGCCAGCCTCGCCAGGGCCCTGGGCGCCGATCCCCGATGGTCGGTCTATACCGGCATGGGCGGCGACCGGCCGCAGGCCGTCATCAACCTTCTGTGCGAGCGCATCGCCGCCGGGGAGACCAACCTGGCCCTCGCCGTGGGCGCCGAATTCCTGGGCTCTCTGATGGTGCGTCTGGCCAAGGGGGCGCCTCTCGATGGCTACGGCGATCATGAAGGCGAGCCGCCGCGGCGCTTCGGCGAGGCGCGGGCCGGAACGACGGCGCGCGAGGCCGCTCACGGGCTGGCGCTGCCGGTCAACACCTATCCCCTGTTCGAGAACGCCCTGCGGGCCCGCGATGGACGCAGCCTCGCCGACCATCAGCGGCGGCTGGGCGAACTCTTCTCGCCCTTCACAGAGGTGGCGGCCGCCAATCCCCACGCCTGGTTTCGCAAGACCCGGCGCCCTGAGGAACTCATCGAGGTCACCGCCGACAACCGGATGATCGGTTTTCCCTACCCGAAATATCTCAACGCAATCATGCGGGTGGACCAGTCGGCCGCCGTGCTGATCGCCAGCGTGAAGACGGCGCGCGAACTGGGTGTCCCGCAAGACCGATGGGTCTTTCCGCACGGCTGCGCCGACGCCGCCGACCTTTGGTATCCGCTGGAGCGCCAGAACTATCATTCCAGCCCGGCCATGCGGCTTCCCGGCGCGCGGGCCCTGGAGATGGCCGGGATCGGCGTCGCCGACCTCGACTTCATCGACCTCTATTCGTGCTTTCCATCGGCGGTCCAGATTGGGGCGGAGGAACTGGGCCTGGCCCTGGACGATCCGCGCGGCCTGACGGTGACCGGCGGCCTGCCTTATTTTGGCGGGCCGGGAAACAACTACGCCATGCACTCGGTGGCCACCCTGATGGAACGGCTGCGCGCCCGGCCGGGGAGCTGGGGCATGGCCACGGCCAACGGCTGGTATCTGACCAAGCAATCGGTGGGCGTCTATTCCACCACGCCGCCCACGGCGCCCTTCGCGCGCCAGGTTCCCGACGTCATCCAGCGCCAGATCGACGCCCTGGATCATCCGGCGATCGTCGACAGCCCCCTGGGCCGCGCCACGGTCGAGACCTACACCGTCGTTCATGCGCGCGAGGGCTATCGGATGGGCATTGTCATCGGCCGCGACGACCAGGGCCGGCGGTTCGTCGCCAACACGCCGGCCGACGAAGCGACACTGCGGGCCATGGAGGCGTCCGAACAGATCGGTCGGACCGGCCAAGTGGGCCGCGCTCCGGACGGCGAGCGCAACCTCTTCGTTCCGGGATGAGGTGATGAGGAGGGTCTATCTCATACGCCACGGCCGGCCGGCCTCGATGTGGGGTGACGTCGATGACGATCCGGGCC
>JALYTR010000257.1 GCA_030854165.1 Pseudomonadota bacterium
CACCGTCGCCCACGCCAGCGCCTATTTCCACGCCTTCGCAACCCGCTGGCCCACCGTGGCCGCCCTGGCCGCCGCGCCGGACGCCGAGGTCATGGCCGCCTGGGCGGGCCTCGGCTATTACGCCCGCGCCCGCAACCTGCTGGCCTGCGCCCGCGTCGTGGCGGGCGAGCACGGCGGCGTCTTCCCCGATACCGAAGAGGCCCTGCGCGCCCTGCCGGGGATCGGCGCCTACACCGCCGCCGCCATCGCCGCCATCGCCTTCGAGCGGCCGGCCAATGTGGTGGACGGCAATGTCGAGCGGGGGATGGCGCGGCTCTTCGCCGTCGAAATCCCTTTGCCCGTCGCCAAGCCGGAGCTGAAGCGCCTGGCCGGAACCTTGGTCGCCGCCGAGCGCCCCGGCGACTGGGCGCAGGCCCTGATGGACCTGGGCGCCACGGTCTGCCGCCCGAAAGCCCCGCTATGCGATGAATGCCCCCTGGCGCCCGATTGCCAAGCCCTGGCTTCAGGAGCGCCCGCCGTCTATCCCCGCCGCGCCGCCAAGGCCGCCCGCCCCCATCGCCACGGCGTCGCCTATGTGCTGGTCCGCGCCGGCCAGGTCGCCCTTATCCGCCGCCCGCCGCGCGGTCTGCTGGGCGGCATGCTCGCCCTGCCCACCACCGACTGGCGCGCCGAACCGTGGACGAGAGCCCAAGGCCTCGCCGCCGCGCCGAGCCCCGGTCCATGGCGCCTGGCCGGCCAGGTCGATCACGTCTTCACCCACTTTTCGCTCACTCTCGCGGTTTACGCCGTCCGCGCGGGCAGGGAGGCCGGCTTCATCTGGACGCCCATCGACGAGGCTCTGGCCGCGGTTCCGTCCCTGTTCCGCAAGGCGCTTCAGCGCGGCCTTTAGACAGAGTTTCCCTGGGCGACCGGCGGACTTGAGATCCGGTTCCTCTCTTGAGGCAATGGTGGCGCCGCCGCCCCCTCCACCCCTTCGGGGTCCCCCTCCCCCATGAAGAGGCATGGGGGGAGGATTACAACACGCCAATCCTCCTCCGCGCAGCGGGGGAGGGGGACCGCGAAGCGGTGGAGGGGGCGGGGGAAAGCGCGCGGCGTTTTGCTCGCGCCAGACCCGGTTGCGTGGCTTAGCGGAATCCAGCCTACGCTCCCATCTCCGCCCTGAGTTTCTCCCGCAGCACGTCGATGGGCGCCAGGCCCTTGTCGGTGCGGAAGTGCCAGTAGGTCCAGCCGTTGCAGGCGCCTTGCGATTGGGCGATGGCCCCCATCTTGTGGATCGAGCCGGTCACCCCCCCCACCGCCAGGGAGCCGTCGGCCCGCACCCGGGCGGCGCGCTGGCCTTTCGGGCACCAGACCGTGTCGCCGGGGCGCAGCAGGCCAGCCTCAAGAATGCGTCCGAACGGCACCCGCGGCTCGTCCTTTTTGGAGGTCATCACGTCCAGGTCGGCCGGGGCGATGGGAACGACCTTGGCGATGCGCGCCGCCGCCAGCTTGGCGTAGCGCGCCTCCCGCTCTACGCCGATGAAGCGCCGTCCCAGGCGCCGCGCCACCGCCCCGGTGGTTCCCACGCCAAAAAACGGATCGAGGATCACGTCGCCCGGCCTCGTGGACGACAGGATCACCCGGTGCAGCAGGGCCTCGGGCTTCTGGGTCGGATGGGCCTTGGCGCCCGCCCCGTCCTTGATCCGCTCCTCGCCGGTGGCCAGCGGCAGGGTCCAGTCCGAGCGCATCTGCACTTCGTCGTTGGCCATCTTCATGGCGTCGTAGTTGAAGGTGTAGCGCCGGCCGCCCGCGCTCTTGGCGGCCCAGATCAGGGTCTCGTGGGCGTTAGTGAACCGGGTGCCCTTGAAGTTCGGCATCGGATTGGTCTTGCGCCAGACGACATCGTTGAGGATCCAGAAGCCCAGGTCCTGCATCGCGCAGCCGACCCGAAAGATGTTGTGATAGCTGCCGATCACCCACAGCGCCCCGTCGTCCCTGAGCACCCGCCGGCACGCGCCAAGCCAGGCGCGGGTGAAGGCGTCGTAGGCCGCGAAGGAGTCGAACCGGTCCCAGTCCTCATCGACCCCATCGACACGGGAGTTGTCGGGACGGGTGAGTTCGCCGCCGAGCTGCAGGTTGTAGGGCGGATCGGCGAACACCAGATCCACCGACTTTGCCGGCAGCCTGGCCAGCTCCTCGATGCAGTCGCCGACGATGATCCGGCCCGGTTCGATATCCATGCGCGTCCCCGAATGTAACCGCGTACCGTGGGGCAAGGTGGTGAAGAGGGCGTGAACTTAAGCCCCGCCGTCGCTCCTCAAGTCGCGGGGACCGGCGCCGGGACGAGGGTGGCGGCGCGCAGCGTCTGCGGGTGCGGGACGCCTTGGGAGATCGATCGCGACGGCGGCATGCGCAACAGCCAGTCGCCGCCGACGGCCAGTTGTTCGGGCCCGATATCACGGGTGAGATGATCACGCAGGGCCTTGGGAACCGAGCCTTCGGCCGCCAGCGAGTCTATCCCGGCCAACGCCGCGAACCGCAGATCGTCCTTGGCCTTGTCACCGCTGAGATCCCCGGTGCGTTCAAGCACGATGGCCGTCGCGGTGGGCGTTTGGTCGGCATCGTGGATCGGTGACAGGATCAGGCCGTCCAGGACGTCCACGCGCGCGCTCTTCACGCCGTTCAGAAGGCCGAACACCAGGGTTCCGCTGGTGAATTCGGAACCGACGATGAAAATCTTCTCCTTCAGCGGTAGCAGCCACGCATCGATGAACACGCCGCCGGTGGCCAGGTTGAGCCGCAGCAGGCTCTGATCGTCTCGCCTCACCAGGCACTGGTCGTGAACGAAACGCCCAGGATACTGGGCGAAGGGCCGAGTGGAACGAAAAAAACCCTCATAGGCGGCGCGCCACTGAGCGGTCATCGCCAGGGCCTGGCCCAGAAAGGGCAGCGGCAGGCCGCCTCGCGGACCGGGCGCGGGCAGCCGATGCGGGTCGATGCCAAAGAGCGCCGCGAAACCCTCCAGATCCCGGTCCCAGTCCAGGGCGGTGAAGCCGGGCAGCTTCCGAGCCACCAGGGCGCTCAGATGGGCGAGATTGTGCGCGGCCGGCCGCACCGCGCCCGACACCCACCGGCCGACCACCGATTTGTCCACCCTCAGGTCGGCGGCCAAACGGGCCCGGCTCATGGAAAAGACCTTCAGGACGAAAGCGAGCTTTTTGTGGAACGGCTCGGACATGTGGGCGGGGCTTTCGACGCGGCGATAGGCGGTCATGCGGTAGTGCATCCTCGCGCGCGTGGGCGCAACGAATTCGCGTTCCCGCTCGGCGAGCGAGCGGAATCCTGGCGGCGGAAAACCTGGCCTGGGTTCTCCAGCCGAACGCCGCCGTGCAACTTTGCGACCGTCGCAACAACTATGCCGCCGCCTCCAGGCGGGCGATGGGGGCGCGAGGCGGCCGATATCGATCGGCCCGCGACAACAACTTGGGGCACGTCATGACCACGAAGATCCTCTCCGGCAGTTACGGCGCCGGCTATGCGCTATCGTCCAGCTTCTCCGAAGTCACGGTGACCGCGACAGGCAGCATCGGCGGCTTCGGCCTGCTCACCAGCAACGGCGCCTCTGTTGTCGACTACGGGCGGATCGTCGCCGCGTCCGGCGGCAACGGCGTCAGCATGACCGCCGGGGGCAGCCTCCGAAACGGCGCCCTGCATGGCGCCAGTGGGGCGATCGTCGGCGGACTCGGGGTCGCCGCGCCGGCCGGCTATACCCAGGGCGGCGGCGGCGGGACCGGAGTCGCTTTCTACACCGCCGGCGCCATGGCCAACTACAGCGCCATCGCGGGCGGCCAGGGTGGCTACGGCGGGATCGCCTTAAACGACTACGGTGGGGTCGGCGGAACGGGCGGCACCGGGGTCGAGTTCAGGGCGGGCGGCAGTATGGCCAACGCGGGGGTAATCCAGGGCGGCCAGGGCGGCCATGGCGGCTACGGCGGTTACGGCGGCGTCGGCGGGGCGGGAATCACCCTGCTGAAGGGCGGCAGCGCGATCAACGACGCCGCCGCCGCCATCTATGGCGGGCGGGGCGGCACGGGCGGCGCCGGCTACGACGGGACCGGAACCGGAGGCGCCGGCGGGGCCGGCGTCATGCTTGTCCATGGGGGCCTCGTCGGCAACAATGGCGGCCTCATCGAAGGGGGCCTGGGCGGCGCGCCGAACACCTACGATCCCCGCTACGG
>JALYTR010000012.1 GCA_030854165.1 Pseudomonadota bacterium
GCGCGCGCCGAACCGGAGCATCGGGCCGGACGCCCGTTAAATCAGGTCCGCCAGCCGGCCGGAACTGGGGCGGGGGGCTATAAATGAACAGCCGGTCGAGATCGTGAGGCCGGTGGATGGCCTTGGTGGCGTAGTGCACGACCTTGTCGGATCGGCGGGCACGCTGGACATCGAGTTGTCCTCTTCCCCTCTCCCAAGGATTTGCCGATCCAGATCATCCTCGAACCAATCCTATGCAACCTTCGCCAGATTGACCCTGCGGCCATCGGCCTTTTCAGTGACAACGACGTATAAGGACGAAATTAAAGCTAATTCGAAATGCCGGTCGGAAACCCGCCGTTTTCCTAAGTCGAGTTCTGGCGGGGGACTAGGCTGTGTCGCCAAATCGGATGTCTTCTACAGCCTCGACGAACTGGCCCGGCGTGAGTTCGTGGGGAGCCTCTTTGCGGCGCTTGAGCACTTCGGCGGCGGCCCGATCACCGCCAAAGATCCCGCCTCGGCGCAGGTCGAAATAGATGCACGCGTGCACGAAGCGTTCGCGGAGATCGTACCCGAGCGTGAGAACCGCGAAATGTTGTTCAAGTCGCTGACGGTCGCCGGAGACCCAGACGATACCCCGCTGGCCAACCTCCGGACTGCCAAGCAAGTCGCCGACCTATACCTCATCCGGGCAGGCCAGCTGTCTTGGCGACGCATCTTGGACACTCAGCTCGGGCCGGACTCGCCGTCGGCGTCATAGGCGGACACCGTCTCGCTCGAGCCGAGACTGGCGCGACAGCCGAAGGACAGAGGCGTCTTCGTCGCGTGCTAGGCAAACCAGGGGGCCGTGAGCAGCGCCTCGCCGTGGGTGCGAAGGAACTGCGCGGGATTGCAATCTTCGAACACGCTTCCTTCGGTTGCCTTGGCAAGCTGATACGATTGGGACCATTCGCACCCACGAGCCGTACCCCATAGTTGACCTCGGCCAACGTCGTTGTTCGGGAAAAGCCGAACGAAGTTCGCCGGTAGGAAGCCAAACCCCAGAAAGCAGATTTTCTCGGCATCTCGCATCAAATCGTCAATGGCGCGCTGGCGCGCACTGTCGGTGAAATCTTCATGATAAGTCTGGATTTCTTTGGCAACTGATCCAAGCTCGACTTCGCTCGCACCGAATCGGACCGGACCCCTAAATGGATCGCCCAGCACCCCGTAGATGTGGAGCATGGGGATGGATCGGACGATCTCCAATGATCGGTCATCCGGAATGTCGTGGCGCATGCGGAGATGGTGGAACAGCAGCTGTTCTACACATCGATCGTAGTTGAATATCAGGAAGGCGATGTCCTGAAACAAGATCTGGTCCAGCTCGTGCGGCTGCTTTTCGTTAGCTAGAAGGTCCATGAGGACGACAGGCCAACCATTCTGAGTAGCCCTTTGAGCGGCCACGCTTTTCTCGAAATCCTCGACGTCGAACTTGCTGAGCTGTGATAGTCGTTCCGCCTCGAGGATGACCTCCGCGAGAGCGATCATCCCAAGCTCCTTCACCACCTTGTTGGTTCTGCGCAGGAACAGGAATTGGTCGATGCTCTGGCTTGGTCCCAAGCCTGACCTCAGGACTCGCGCCGCTTTTGCGCGCTCGCCTTCGTCGCCACTAGCCTCAAAAGCCCGCTGCAGCGGGCTGTCGCTCGACCGACCGAAAGACTCTTGGAACTCGGCGTCTATCCTGTTCCGGATGCTAATTGCCAGCTCCGGTCCGGTGGGGAATCCAAAGTCCGAACTTGCGCCGGCACCGATCACGAACACAATTTTTCGCTTCGCTGGCTCGATCATAGCGCTTCAACTGTGGACCGCGTTCGGGCTTGAGGCCTCGGGTAAGCTTAAACCAATCCCGCCTTGCGGCGCGACAGGCTTCTCGCCCTTTGGTGCTCTACCCCTGCAGGCTAGGTCCACCGTCCAAAAGTCGGCAATGGGCTGGAATTGGCCCGCTCCTCAAGGACGTGCGATCCATGCCCACCGCTGCATCCTCACCCGCGACCCCTAGCCCCGCGATATTCGCGGCCGAACCACAGCTCCTCGTGAATGACCTCGCTGTGTCGCTCGACTTCTACACGACCAAGCTCGGCTTTCAGGTCGCCTTCTCGTACGGCGAGCCACCCTCCTACGCTCAGGTGGCGAGAGGGGGCGGCCGGCTTAACCTCCGTCGCGCCTGCGGTCCGATCTACAGCGAAGGTTTCCGTGAGCGAGAGCCTGACGTACTCGCCGCCACCCTGACCTTGGAAGACGCCAACGGTGACGGCCACCTGGTCGCCGGTGGCGTGGTCGGTGCCGATCACCGTGACGGTGGGGCCATCTTCGACAACGTAGAGGATGTTCATGGTCAGGGGGGGCATGGGTGTCCTTTGGAAGGCGCGCGCGGTTGTGCTGCCGGCCACCCGGCGGAGGGTCGGGGAAAGGCTCCGGGCGCGCGCCGGAGCTCAGCTGAGGGAAGGGTTCAGATCAGGGCGACGAGCTTGCGCTGGGCGTCACTGTCGCCATCGATGTAGCGCTGGGTGGTCTCGATCGAGCGATGACCGGCCAGCATCTGAACGTCGCGCAGTGATCCGCCGGCTCGGTGCGCCAGGCGCGCGGCTCTGGTGATGAAGGTTCGCCGGCCGCTGTGCGAAGAACAGCCCTTGAGGTCCAGGGCGGCGCACAGGGCGATGAACCAGTTGACGATGGAGTTGGCCGCCATGGCCCCGCCCCTGGCCGAGCGGACCACCGGCCCAATGGCCTCGCCCTGGGCCCACAAGGCCCGCAGGGCGGCGCGAAGGTCTGGGTGCAAGGGTATGCGCCGCCCCGAGCCCTTCTTGGCTGCACGGTCGGCCAATTCGATGCGGTCAGACACCCGGCCGCGAGCATCAAGCACCATTGGCCAGGTCAGCTTGGCAATCTCAGCGGCGCGAAGGCCGGCCTTCACCGACAGAAGCACGATCACCCGGTCACGCTCTGGGTTGGACGATCGGGCGGCGTAGGTGAGCATGCGGTTGATCGCATGGGGCGTGACGGTCTTGGCCTGGCGTCCAGCCATGGGTTGGTCCTCCTCTCGATTGAGGGCGAAATCAGTCGCCGCGGACAGCACGGCCTTGAAACAGGCGCACCACGGCGCAGAGGTCGGGCGAGCCCGGAACCTCCACGTAAAGGGCGTCCTTGGCGGCCAGCTTGTGAGCCGTGCGGTGCAAGCCCTGCAGCAGGTGCCCTGAACCCACCCCGGCGCTCGCCAGGGTCGATTGATCGAGTTCGTCGGCATCTGGCAACCACTCTTGATAATGGGCCGCCCCGACCGCCAGACCGCCGCCGAGAGCCGAACTGGCGCTGGCGATGCCATGCCTTTGCCAACGGGTGTCGCGGCCGGGCTGTTCGAAACCGTGGACCGCGATCAGCGCCACAGTGGTCTTCTCACGCCCGACCAGGGCCTCGAACTTCTCGATCATGCCATTGCGTTCCGCCGAGACGGTTCGCCGGCCGTGCTCCTGGCCGTCAGCCACCCAGCGCATCGACGCACGTCTTGAGGTTGGCCCACGGGCAATCTCGCTGAACAGGAAGGCGTCGTAGCAAACCAGCAGCAAGGCGCGGCCACCACTCGGCAGATCGACGATGCGCGCCATGTCATCGGCGTCGGCGGCGAATAGCAGGTAGGGCCACTTCTTGGCCGGGGCCGTATCCTTGGCCGAGGGGAACACCTTCCTGGCCGAACCCACGATGGCGTCTCCCCGCCACGCGGCCATGAATTGATCGCCCGAGAACCCCTTCGCGGCGCGCCGCGTATCAATGCCCAGGACCAACAGCGCGCCGCAGCTCCGCGCCAGCCGCTCGGCGGCCTTGCGGCATTCGAAGGCGATGGCGGACCCTTCAATGGCCTGCGCCCGCGCCATGCTGTCCAGCGGCCCGAGCGCCACTTCGAGCCGAAAGAAGCCAGCGGGCAGCAACAGGGCGTCTAGTCGGCCCCAACCTGCCTCAAATGATACTTTTTCGACGATCCAGTTCAGCAGCCGCCCCCGGCCTTCGTTTTGATCAGGGCGCTTCGCCGGCCCGCCCCGAACATGCACGGCGGCGATGCGCGGCGGCCTCGGGCTTCGGTGCGACATGGGGCAACCTCAAGTTCATGATATGTTCCATGATACCACGGTTATGAGCGATGTCAACTAAGAGGCTGAATTCACTGTTGTTTTTTTGCACTCTAAGTCGCAAGTCGGGGCGGTTGATCGCCGCTACGGAGGGGAATAGCCTTATGGCGACCAAGGGCAGGAAAAATCGGTGTTGGTATCTTTGTTGGTATAAGATCGATTCCGAGCCAAATTGACATTGTTTACATTATGGTTCTAGGCAAAGTGTGGTAGGTGTCGGGCCTACCAACCCCGCCACGTCAAGGAAACCTTCGCCATGGTTCAGAACTGGAAAGAGGTTGCGCCCCACCGCTATCGCGAGACCTTCGGCCGTTCTTTCGAGGATTTCCAGGTCGGCGATGTCTATGAGCATCGGCCCGGCAAGACGGTCACCGAGGCCGACAATCACCTCTTCACCCTGCTCACCCTCAACACCCACCCGCTCCACTTCGACGCCCAGTTCGCGGCGGCCTCGGAGTTCAAGCGCAACCTGGTGGTCAGCACCTACACCCTGGCCCTTCTGATCGGCATGAGCGTCACCGACGTCTCGCAAAAGGCGATCGCCAATCTGGGCATGGACGAAGTCAGGTTCACCGCCCCGGTTTTCGCCGGCGACACCCTCTATGCCGAGAGCGAAGTCCTCGCCAAGCGGGAATCCCGCTCGCGCCCGGGTCAGGGAATCGTCGAGATCCGCACCCTGGGGAGGAACGAGCGCGGCGAGACCGTCTGCACATTCAAGCGGACCATGCTCATCCCGGCCCGCGGCCAGGCCGTGGAGGACAAGGTGGGAAACTACTGAGCGGCCACGGACCCTTCGATGCGCGGCGCGGCGGTCGTGTCTCGCCAGACCAGGCCATCGGCGTTGCACACCCAGCGCCCGAGCCGGCGGTAGTCCTTGCCGTCCCGCAACTCACCGAACGGCAACAGTTCGCTGACCGCGGCTTCGACATACTGGTAGTTCTCGCCGCGGCGCCGGCGGGCGAAGTCAAGCAGCTCGCCTTGCGCCCAGGCGACCGCCGCCGCGTCGCCGGCCAGACGGGTCTTCAAGGGATCCAGGCGGTTGTCGGCGAGGGCGTTGAGCCGGCGCTTCGAGGGGGCGTGCCGCAGTTCGAGATTATAGGTCTTCATGCCCGTGCTCCTTGATGGAGGCGTCGCGGTCTAGCCGCCCTTGAGGAGGCGCCGCTGATTGGCCAGGACGCGCCGGCGGTAGAGGGCCATGGCGCGCGCCGGCCCCAGGTGGCCCTGGCCGGTCATCAGGCTGCTGACCATCACTACCTGGGCGTCGATGGCGGCCTTGGCCTTCTCGCTGACCATCAGTTCGGCCTCGTCCTGGGCGGCCGCCCCGCCCCAGGCCGCCTTGGCCATGCGCAGACCGATGACGCTTTGCGCCTCCATGCCCAGGCGCATGGCGTCCAGGGTCAGACTGAGCCAGGGGTTTCGGCGGGCGGTCATGACAAACGATTCCTTAGTTGCGGGCGACTATGCTGCATTGCAGCATCGAACTCAACAGCCAATCGTGGGGTTGGAAAATCATCGCCACGCGCTTTTGGACGGCGAGCGGACCCGCTATGGCTTTACCGTGACCCAGACCAAGGCGGAGCGCTATCTGACCCTCGCCGTCGAGATCGACGCGGTTCTGGAGGGTGAGCCGGATCTGGTGGCCAGGATGGCCACGGTCGTCGCCATGCTGGCGGCTCGTTTCGACCACTATTTCTGGACCGGCTTCTATGGGGTCGATCCGGCCAAACCCGGCGAACTGGTCGTCGGCCCTTATCAAGGGACCTTGGGCTGCCTGCGGATCGCCTTCGGGCGCGGGGTCTGCGGGACCGCGGCGGGCGAGCGTCGGACGGTGATCGCGCCGGACGTGGACGCCTTTCCTGGCCACATCGCCTGCGACTCGCGGTCGCGCAGCGAGATCGTCACACCAGTGTTCGATCACGCCGGCGCCCTGCTGGCGGTACTCGACGTGGACTCCCTGGACCTGGCGGCCTTCGATGAGGCCGATGCGCGGGGCCTGGAAGACATCGTCCGGCGCGTGTTCGCGGGCTAACCTCGTTTGACGAGCCCGGCGGCGAAATAGCCCGCGCTCGCCCCGACGGCGGTGAGGACGGTTCCCCAGGCCAGATCGAGCAGGGTCACCCTCGTCGCCCAGATGGCGAGCGTCGCCTGGTTGGTGAGATCGTAGGTGGCGTAGGCGAAGAAGCCGAACAAGGCGCCCTTGGTCGCCGCCGTCCGCCAACGCCCCTCGCGCATGGCCGGGGCGACGGCGAAGATCACCACGCCTACCAGATAGATCAGGTAGAAAAGGACGGCCGGAACGGGTCTGAACCCGGCGATAAGCACTGCGTGCAGCGCCGGGCGGTAGAGGGTGGCGCTGGTGAGGGTGAGCCAGACGGCGTCCAGGCCGGCGAAGGCCAGACCCGCGCCCACATAGGCGGCGAGATATCGCCTGATCACGCCGCACTCGTCGCGGCTTTCAGCCGATAATGGCTGACGCCCCACACCTCGCCGCCCTTGTCGCCGAACAGGCCGGCGGTGGCCAGGAAGAACAGCCGCCATCGCCGCCGCCACAGATCGGCGTCGCGGCCGTAGGCGCCTTTGAGTACGGCGGCGATTGCCGCGGTATTGCGGTCGAAATTGGCCAGCCAGTCGTTGGCGGTGCGCCGGTAATGCTCGCCGCTCCAGCGCCATTCGACCTCCACCTCGAAGAGATCGGGAAACTGCCGGATGAGGCCGTGGCTGGGCATGATGCCGCCAGTGAAGAAGTGCTGGGCGATCCAGTCGTCGCGATCGGCCGCCTCGAACCGGTAGGGCCGGTCGATGTGGGTGAACACATGCAGAAACAGGCGCCCGTCCGGCGCCAGCCAGCCAGCGACCCGCTCCAGAAGACCGCGCCAGTTGGACATGTGCTCGAACATTTCCACCGAAACGATCCGGTCATAGCGGGCTGGCGATTGGAAAACGTTCATGTCTGCGGTGATGACGGTGAGGTTGGCCAGGCCGCGCGCCTTGGCCGCCGCCTCGATGGCGGAGCGCTGGGAGCGGGAGTTGGAGACGCTGGTGATCGTCGAATTGGGGAAATGCTCGGCCATCCACAGACTGAGCGAGCCCCAGCCGCAGCCCAGCTCCATCACGCTCTGGCCGTCGGCGAGGCCTGCGTGGGCGCAGGTTTCCGCCAGGGCCCGCTCCTCGGCCTCGGCAAGGGTGGCGGTGGCGTCCTCGTAATAACAGCTCGAGTATTTCAGGCGTGGGCCAAGGACGAGGCGGAAGAAGTCGGCCGGCACTTCATAGTGCTGGGCGTTGGCGTCGGCGGTGTTCTCGGCTATGGGGCGGCCGGGCATATCGGCGGCGAAGGTCGCATCGATCCCCGGCGACCCGGCTCGCAGGCGCCGGCGCGCCCGGGCGACCAGATAGCCCACCCCCAAACGGGTCAAGGCGTCGGGAATTGGGGCGCGCTCGACAGCCGCCGCGGCGACTTGAGTCAGGCTCATGCGGTTTCTCCAGAGGCCGGGCTGGGCCCGGGCCCGGATTTAGGAGGCCAGGGAAAGAAGGCCGACACGCGCGCCTGATAATCGGCGAAGGCTGGCCCGCGCGAGCGCGCCATGGCGCCTTCCGTGGGCGGCACGCCCGAAGCGAATCGAAGCAGAAGGAACATGAACGCCGGCCCGCTGAGCGCCAGCCATCCCCACGGCCAGCGGCCGGCGAGATCGATCGCCATGATCGGATAAGCCAGCCAGCCGACCCACTCGAAGAAATAGTTCGGGTGGCGCGACCAGGACCACAGGCCCACGTCGCAGATCGCCTTGTCATTGGGCGGATAGCTCTTGAATCTGGCGAGCTGGCGGTCGGCGAGCCCCTCTCCGAGGATGGCCACGGCCAGAATCGCGGCGCCGACGAAGTCTGTCCATTTCAGGTCCGCCGCCGGATTGCGCGCCGCCACCAGGACCGAAAGGGTGAGGAGCCCCGCCGCCAGCGCCTGGACCTGCAGGAAACCCATCAACCGGCCCTCGAAGGCCGCGCCCCATTGCTGGCGAAACCAGGCGTAGCGGGCGTCCTCGCTCGCGGCCTTGGCGCCGCGGAAAGCCAGATGGAGCCCCAGCCGCAGCGACCAGATCGCCACCAGGGCGGCGACCAGGAAGGCGCGGGGGCCGGGAAGGTAGCCGGGGGTGGGGGCCAGAGCGTAGACGACCCCGCCTGTCCCGGCGGCGAAAGTCCAGACCACATCGACCCAGCCGGCGTTCTTCGTCGCCCGCTGAATCGCCCAGGCGACGAGCATGGCCAGCGCCAAGCCCACCGTCACGCCAACGATCAGGACCGTCACGCCGCCGCCTTCGCGACTGGGGCTGGGGCCGGGGCCGCCGCGTGAAGCGTGACGAAATCCTCGATCGCCGCCAGCACCGGCGCGCGACGGCGGAGCGGCGAGAGAATGGCGGTGAGCACGCCATCGTGGTCGATCCCCGGATAGAGGCGCGCCTCGGCCTCGCCGCCACTCCGTTGAATGGCGGTCGCCAGCCGCGTGGTGTTGCCGGGATTGACGACGTAGTCCTTGCTCCCGGCAAGCAGCAGCATGGGCGGCGCCCGACCGTCCACATGGTTGATCGGCTGGGTGTCGGGGCGCTTATCCTTGGGCCCGAAGATGATCTTCAGCTTTTCGTCGCGCAGCGGCAGGAAATCGTAGGGGCCGGCCAAGCCGACCACGCCGGCGACGTCGCGACGCGGGTCAAGACCGACTTCGCCCAGCCAGCGCCGATCGAGGGCCAGCATGGCCACATTGTAGGCGCCCGCCGAGTGGCCGATCAGGAAGAGCCGGGCCGGATCGCCGCCCCACTCGCACGCGCGCTGTTTCACGAAGCGGACGGCCAGGGCGTTGTCGCGCAGAAAATCGGGATAGCGCACTTGCGGATAGACCCGATAGTCGGGGATCGCGGTCAGAATGCCGCGCGAAGCCAGGGTGGTCCCGACGAACCGGTAGAGCCCCTTGTCGCCCGATCGCCAGGCGCCGCCGTAGATGAACACCGCGACCGGCGCGCCCGGCGCCGGCTTGCCCGGCAGATAGACATCGAGCTTGCCGCGCGGTCCGGCCTCGAACGTCAGATCGTGCTTGACGGCGACGCCGCCGGGCGCGGCCAGGGCGAGCAGAGCCGCGGCGAGCAGCAGGTTCACGCCGCCGCCTTGGCCGACGCGGCTGGACCGACCGCCGCCGCCGAATGAACGGTGACAAAATCCACGATCGCCTGGAGCGTGGGGGCGCGATGACGAAACGGCGCGAGGATGGCGGTGAGAAGACCCACATGGCCGACGCCTGGGAAGAGGCGCGCCTCCGCCTCGCCGCCCCGCGCTTCGACGGCGGCGGCAAGGCGGGTGGAATTGCCAGGATCGACGACGGTGTCCTTGCTCCCAGCTAGCAGCAGCATGGGCGGCGCCTGGCCATCTACGTGGTTAATCGGCTGGGTGTCGGGGCGCGTCTCCTTCGGCCCGAAGATGATCTTGAGCTTTTCGTCACGCAGGGGAAGGAAGTCGTAGGGGCCGGCTAGGCCGACCACGCCGGCCACGTCGCGACGCGGGTCGAGGCCGACTTCGCCGAGCCAGCGCCGATCGATCGCCAGCATCGCCACGTTGTAGGCGCCCGCCGAATGGCCGATCAGAAAAAGTTTCGCTGGATCGCCGCCCCACTCGCCGGCGTGCTCCTCCACGAAGCGCACCGCCAGGGCGTTGTCGCGCAGGAAGTCCGGATAGCGAACCTCGGGGTAGACCCGATAGTCCGGAATCACGGTGAGGATGCCGCGCGAGGCCAGAGTGGCGCCGACGAACCGATAGAAGCCTTTGTCGCCCGACTGCCAGCTCCCTCCATAGATGAACACCGCGATCGGCGCGCCCGGCGCCGGCTTGGCCGGCAGATAGATATCGAGCTTGCCGCGCGGTCCGGCCGCGAAGGCCAGGTCGTGCTTGACCGCGACGCCGCCGGGCGCCGCGAGCGCGAGCAGGGCCCCGGCGAGCGCGCTGACCAAGCCCATCAGATCCGCACGAGCGGTTGGAAGAGCCGCCCGACCCAGTCGCGGGCGACAAGGGAGGCGTCGACCGCGACCAGGCAGACGCATTCCCCCTCGGCGGTGACCCTGGGCTGGTGGTCGACCTCGTCGTTGCTTTCGATGAAATCGCCGGGTCCATAGGTGTCGCCCCGGTCGGTGAACGCGCCCTTCAGTACACAGACCATTTCACTGCCCACATGGGTGTGCCGAGGAACGCCCATCCCCGCGCCGACCCGCAGCAGATAGCTGCGCGGACCGCGCGGCCCGCCGGTGACCGGCGCGACCCAGACTCCCGGCGCCGCCCAGCGCCGGCGGTTGCGAACCGCCTCCACCACATCCTGGGGGATCTCGATCCAGCCGGGCGGCCTGGGCGCGCGCCTCGGCGGTTCGGGAGGCGGGCGTTCGATCCTGGCCAGGGCCCGTTCCAGCGCATCGGCCGCGAGATCGGTCGGCGCCAGGGACGCCAGCAGCGCGCCGCCCACCGCCTCGGCCAGGGCCACTTCGCCGGCGCACGCCTGGCAGGCGCGCAGATGGGTCGCCACCACCAGGGTCCGGTCGGCCCTGAGCGCACCAGTGGCGTAATCGATCAGGAGGTCGTGCGAGGGGTGGTGACGAACGCTCACGCCGCTTCTCCAAGCAAAGCCCGCAGCCGCCCCATGGCCAGGCGCAGGCGTGATTTGACCGTGCCGAGCGGCAGGTCCAGCTCGCCGGCGATCTCCGAATGGGGTTTGTCGGAAAAGAACGCCAGCCGGACCACCTTTGCCTGCTCGGAAGGAAGTTCGGCGATGGCGCGGCCGATGCGCGCCTCATCCTGAAGTGCGGCCAGAAGGGTGTCCGGCAGCGCCGGGCCGGGTCCGGCGTCGGAGGGATCGTCGGTCATCGACGGCCTCTTCTCGCGGCGCAGGGCGTCGAAGCGCAGATTGCGGGCGATGGTGAATATCCAGGTGGACGCGGCCGCGCGGCCGGGATCGAAGGCGCCAGCCCGCCGCCACACGGTGAGCAGGGTCTCCTGGGCCAACTCCTCGGCCGACTCGGCCGGCGCGCCCAGGCGCAGCAGGTAGCTTTTCACCCTGGGCGCGAAATGTCTGAAAAGGGCGGCGAAGGCGTCGCGGTCGCCGCGCTCGGCGATCGCCACGATCAGGGCCGAAAATCCAGGGCTGCTCGGTTTCGGCGCGCTCATCTGGACGCGGCGGCCTCGCGAAGATCGAGGCGCCCAGGCGGGGCTCGGATCGGTGTGATATCGCGCGGCGGCATGCATGACCTTATTCTACGGTGTCGGCGTGAAAACAGATCACCACGCGGCGACGACGAGGCTCAGCGACCTTGGTGATCCAAGCCGCCGCCCCGACCGTAGAGACTACGTCAAGGCGCGACTTCGATCCAACAGCGCCCGAATAGGGACCGCGCCCGTGAACCGACCACAATCGACCGCTCCCCTGAAGATCGCGGTTGTCGGAGCGGGGATTTCCGGGATGTCGGCCACCTGGCTGCTCAGCCAGGACCATGACGTCACCCTCTACGAGGCCCAATCGCGCCTGGGCGGCCATAGCCAGACCGTCGATGCGCCCTCGCCGGGCGGTCCGATCCCGGTCGATATGGGCTTCATCGTCTACAACGAAGCCAACTATCCCAATCTGGTCGCCCTCTTCAACCATCTGGACGTGCCGACCAAGCCGTCGGACATGGGCTTCGCGGTCAGTCTGGACGAGGGGCGCCTGGAATATGGCGGCGAAAACTTCTCCACCCTGTTCGCGCAATGGCGCAACCTGGTGCGCCCACGCTTCTGGTCGATGCTGCGCGACCTGGTGCGCTTCTATCGCGAAGCCCCCGCCCACGCCTGCGCCCTGGACGCCAACATGACCACCCTGGGCGACTATCTCACCGCCCAGGGCTATGGCCGCGCCTTCCAGTACGATCATCTGCTGCCGCAGGCGGCGGCCATCTGGTCGGCCTCGGTGAACGATATCCGCGACTACCCCGCCGCCGCCTTCATCCGCTTCTGCGAGAACCACGGCCTGCTCAAGATTCTCGACCGGCCGCTGTGGCGCACCGTCGAGGGCGGCAGCCGGGCCTATGTCTCGCGCCTCACCGGCGCCTACGCCGACAAGGTGCGTCTGGGCGCGACGGTGAAGGGGGTCACGCGCACAGCCAATGGGGTCATGGTGCGCGACGCCTCCGGCCAGGTCGAACGCTACGATCACCTGGTGGTGGCCACCCACGCCGATGAGGGCCTGGCGCTCCTCGAAGATCCCAGCCCCAGGGAACGCGCCCTTCTGGGGGCCTTCGGCTATACCCGCAACCTCGCCGTCCTCCATTCCGACCAAGCGCTCATGCCGCGTCGCCGCAGGACCTGGTCGGCCTGGAACTATGTCGGCAAGACCCGCGTCTGCGGCGATCAGGAACTCTGCGTCACCTATTGGATGAACATGCTGCAGACCCTGCCGCGCGAAACGCCGCTCTTCGTCACCCTCAATCCGGTGCGCGCGCCCGATCCCACCAAGGTCATCCGCGCCGAAGTCTACGAACACCCGCTGTTTGACGCCGGCGCCCTGCGCGCCCAGCGAGACCTTTGGTCGCTGCAGGGGGAAGCGAACACCTGGTGGTGCGGGGCCTATTTCGGATCCGGCTTCCACGAGGATGGGCTGCAGGCCGGCCTGGCGGTGGCCGAGGCGCTGGGCGGCGCGAGGCGCCCCTGGACGGTGGCCAAAGAGTCGGGCCGCATCCATCTGGGGCCGGCGCCAGGCCTCGCGCCCGCCCTCGAGAGCGTGGCGTGACCGCCTTCGCCTCCGGCTTCTACGCGGGCGTCGTGACCCACCAGCGCCTGCGGCCAAAGGCCCATCACCTGCGCTATTCGATGTTCCAGATGTTGTTCGACCTGGACGAGCTGCCGCGCCTGGCGGGCGCCCTGGGCCTCTTTTCCCACAACCGGTTCAACCTGTTCAGCTTCTTCGATCGCGACCACGGCGACGGCCGCGCCGGCCCCCTGCGCGCCTATGTCGAGGAGACCCTGGCCGAAGCCGGCATTGACCTGGGCGGCGGCAGGATCGCGCTTTTGTGCATGCCGCGCCTGTTCGGCCATGTGTTCAATCCCCTGAGCATCTACTACTGCCACCGGGCCGACGGATCGCTTGCCGCCATGCTCTACGAGGTGAACAACACCTTCGGCGAGCGGCACAGCTACCTCATCGCCGCCCCGCCGAGCGGACCGGGACCCATCCGCCAGTCTTGCCCCAAGGCCTTCCACGTCTCGCCGTTCATGGACATGGCGATGACCTACGATTTCGCGGTGACGACGCCCGCCGAGAGCCTCACCACCACCGTCAACGCCAGCGACGCGGCCGGCGCGCTCGTGATCGTCGCCGCCTTCAGCGGCCGGCGCCGGGAGCTCACCGATCGGGTTCTCTTTCGCGCCCTGTTCGCCTACCCCCTGCTCACCTTGAAGGTGGTCGCGGCGATCCATCTCGAGGCGATGAAACTCATCCTCAAGGGCGTGCGCCTGCGCCCCCGGCCGCCCGCGCCGGCCCACGCGGTGAGTGTGGGTTAGCAAAACCCCCTTGCATTGATCGCCTTGGCCGGTGACTTCGCCTATAGGCTGAACGGCGATTTCGAGTGGCGCCCGTCGGCGCGACCCTAGGATTGCCCTTCGCCCGATGCGCATACTTTTGGCCACCGACGCCTGGGAGCCGCAGGTCAATGGCGTGGTGCGAACCCTGACCCGGGTGGTGGCCGAACTTCGTGAGATGGGCGAGGTGGTCGAGGTGATCAGTCCCGATCAATTCCAGACTCTCCCCATGCCTACCTATCCGGAGATCAAGCTGGCCATGGGCGCCTACGAGAAGGTCCAGCAGCGCTTCAAGGCGTTCGAGCCGGAGGCCATCCACATCGCCACCGAGGGGCCCATCGGCCTGGCGTCGCGGCGCATCTGCCTGGAGTGGAAGCTGCCGTTCACCACCAGCTATCACACCCGGTTTCCCGAATACATCGCCGCCCGCCTGCCCCTGCCGCTCGCGGCCGGCTACGCCTACATGAAGTGGTTCCACAAGCCGTCGGGGCGGATGATGGTCGCCACCCCAACCCTCCGCGAGGAACTGGAGCGCCACGGCTTTCGCAACATTTCCCAGTGGTCGCGGGGCGTCGATACCGAGACATTTCACCCCAGGCGGCCCGGCGAGCCCGACGTGTTCGCCGGCCTGACCCGGCCCATTTTCCTCAACGTCGGTCGCGTGGCGGTGGAAAAGAACATCGAAGCGTTCGTGGGGCTCGACCTGCCGGGCACCAAGGTGGTGGTGGGCGACGGGCCCCTGAGGGAGGAACTGGGGGCGAAATATCCGGAAGTTGTGTTTCTAGGGGCTAGGTTCGGCGACGAACTGGCCGCCTGCTACGCCTGCGCCGACGTCTTCGTCTTTCCCTCCCTCACCGACACCTTCGGCCTGGTGATTCTGGAAGCCTGGGCCGCGGGATGCCCCGTCGCGGCCTTTTCCGCCCCGGGACCCATCGACATCATCCCGGGGTCCGGCGCGGGCGTCGTGGCGGAGGGGCGGACGGATGGATTGAGAGAGGCTTGCCTCGAAGCCCTCGAACTCGACCGCGAGCATGTCCGCGCCATGGCCCGGCAATTCTCCTGGCGCGCCTGCGCCGAGGATTTTCTGCGCTTCCTCGAACCCTATCCCGATCCCGAAAAGAGCCGCTTCTGGCGTCGCCTGCGCCGCGTGGCCCGGCTGAGGCGAGGGCCGAGGCCGCCGGCGGGGTCGAGCTAGAGCGCTTTCCGCAAAGGTGGGAACTGGTTTTGCGATCAGAAAGCGCTCAAGTGTTTGAGATAGAGCCTGTTTTCCCGATCGGGTTGATCGGGCCCGATCGGGACGGGCTCTAGGAGCCTGTCTGGATAATGGTTTTCCGGCGCGCCGGGTTGAACCGTCGGCGGGCGTGCGTTGGACCGGGGAGGCTCATCCTACCGCTCTGGCCAGCTTGAGCAGGTTATGGGCGGTGCAGATGA